>SLLG01000369.1 GCA_007134215.1 Opitutales bacterium
GTCCGCGCCCGCGCGGTATTGCAGGCGCAGGGCATACGCCCGGTCATTCGGCAGCACGGTGCCCGCCGACCAGTCCACCCGCACCGCCTCCGCACCGCGGGTGTCGAGCGCGAGGACGGCGCCCATGACGTATCCCGCGCCCTCTGCGTCCTGGGCGTTTGCCGTGTTGAGGAAGCCGACCCCGCCCGCGTTGAGTCCGACGACCCGGCTGCGGCTGGAAAGGTTGTAGGGAAGCGTCCAGAAGCCCGAAGGTTGGGCGTCGAGTGCGGGGTCGCGGCTGTCCGCCTGCAAGAATCGCATGGAGGGCGGGTAGGTTCCGGCAGGTTCGGCATGCTCCCACACATCGAAGGAATAGTCCGCCTTTGCGATCCGGTGCGGCGGGATCGGCCATGCCGACGGATCCTCGGCGAATTCCGGCACAAGCCGAACGCCGTCCCGCACAACGACAGTCCGCGTCGGCTCCGCCCCCGGAGCATCCGCCCATCCCGCGAAGCGATGTCCCGGCAAGGGAACGGCTTCCACTTCGATGGAAAAGCCAGCAGGATAGCGCAGGGGCCACGACCCCGGCGCAAAGTTCTCCAGCCCCGGTTCACCCGGCCCGATGACGACCGAATTCACCCGCACGCTCCCGCCGGAGGGGACGTCCACCGAGACCACGGAAGTGCCACCGAGGTCAAAGAAATCGACAAGGTGCTGCCATTGGTGCGCTGGGCGCCCGCGCAGAAACGCGCGCACCTCCTCCACGCCGACCTCCCACGCCTCTACGGACGCCGGATAACCCCAGCGGGCAATGTGGCGTGGCATCTCCGGGGCGATGCGGTCGCGAAAGGTGCTGAGCATGGCCTCCGTCCGCTCCGGGCGGAAGGCGGTGTTGAGGAGGTCGGCGAAGCGAAGGATAAAGTCCGTGCGGTAGCGCTCGTTCTGCAGGAGGAAACGGAAGAGGCGGGTGCTAGGCTCAGGAGCAGGCCAGGTCTGGCCGTCGGCGGCGGTGGCGTGGACGAGCATGTCGTGGTCTTGTGCTCCCGGGAAGCCAAGTCCGGCGTCGAGATCGAAAAGGATCCAGCGAAAGCGCCCGTCGGCGGGCGCAATTTCGCCGCCCGGCGCACTTTCCGTCCGCACCCGCCACATGCGGTGGTTGTTCCCCGGCCAATCAAAGTTGGCAAAGAAGATGTGGGCGATGTTCCAGTCGATGTGGTTGCGCATGTCGATCCGCCCCTCGAGCCAATCGTAACTCTCCGGGTCCGCCGGATCGTTCATGAGGAGAAACGACTGGATCTGATTGAACGCCGCGTCCGTGCCCTGCTCGACAAAGAGAAACTGCGCAAACTCCAAGCCGTCCAGATTGTCGGCGTCGACACCGTGCCGTGCCTCGAGCCAGTGCCGGTCGAGGCGTTCACGCAGGTTGAAGAGGCCCCAATACTCGCCGTTGAGAAAGACGGCGGCGGGCTCGTATGCCTGCGTGTCGATTTCAAGGTGCGCAACGACGGCCTGCGCGAGCGGATCGCGCAAGAACGACGCCGCCTGGTCCTGTCCGGCGTTGCGCAGGATCAGGGTGCGGTAGCCCGGCATCCCCTCGTCGCCGAAGAACGGATAGTCCAGCGCGCCGCCGTCTATAGCGGGCTGCCGGTCGTAGAGGCGCAACGACTTCTGCGGAAATGCACGGGTGCCGCCTCCGTGGATGCGCAACCCGCCGTGCCCGCGGGACAGGAGCCCGCCCGAACCGCCGTCAAAATACTCCACATGCACGGGGCGTTCCCACTCCGCACCGCGCTGGAAATAATTGGCCCCGGGATCGCCCCATGGGCTCTCATCGTTGAAGCCCAGCTCGTCGTACCACGCGCCGGGCACATGGATACCCTTCACATGGCCGAAAAGATTCTCCGCGTTCGTGATCAGGGATACGATATTGAGTCCTCCGGCGCGCGGAAAGAATCCCTCCGGAAACCACGTCCCGGCGAACCCGGCGTCCGCCTTGTACCCCGCGCGCTCCGACCGGGCGCGCACCGCCGCGACCCGCTCCACCAGACCAGCGGGCGCCTTCCAGCCGAACCCCCGCTCTTGTGCCTCGGGAGGGTTGGTCGGGATGAACGAGATCCCCTCCGCGGCCGCGGCGGGCGCTTCCATCCACAGCGGCCCTGCGTAAACTTCCGCGTCTTCGCCCGGCAGCGCTCCGTCAAAGGTCACGCGGAGGACCGACTCCGGATCGGCATGCGAAAACCCGAGCGCAAACGGAAACGCCGCCGGCCCCGGCGGCATTGAGGGCACGGGAGCCTCGAGGAAACCCCGGTAGCCGTCCGTCCCGTTCGGGGCGCCGGGCGTGGGCGCGGAGAAGAAATACCACTCCGAGGGTTCGTCTTCACTCCGCCCGTAGGCGACATCGCGCGGCAGCGCCACCGGCTCGACAACGTCCGCCTCCGTCCCGTCCGGGCGCGTCAGGAGGAGCGGTTCGCCCGCCGAGCTGATGGCGAAGTTGGCATGCAGTTCGGCGCCGGGATCCGCCCGGTCCTTGCCCGACGCCCACACGAGCAGGTAGCCGCCCACCTCAAGCGATACATCGGGGAACACCCAACGGAACGGCTGCTCCGGATCGTCCGACAGCCCCCACCCCGCCATAGCAACCGCTTCACTCCCGAAATTCCGCAGTTCGATCCAGTCCGCGAAATCCCCGTCCGCATCCGCCAGCGTGCTCCCGTTCGAGGCGACAAACTCGTTGAGGCGGACTTCGGCGGAGGCGGGTTCGGAAAGACAGGCAAATCCAGCCAGGCACGCCGCAAACCACACGAACGCTCCCGGTCCCGAGTGCTTCCAGAGAGAAATTCCGGTTTTGACAGTTCCGATAGACTCCAGCACAATGCGGACTCTTGGATCGTATTATAGAAATTCAATCCAAAATACGGAAAATTGGGCCGCCCGGATTTGGATTGTCGCAGACGGTTCCTTTCCCATCACATAATGCCATGACGACTGACGAAGACCGTCCCCTCCTTTCCCTTGTTGTTCCCATGTACAACGAAGAGGATGGTCTGGACGCCTTCTTCGCCCGCATCTTCCGGGCGGTCGAACACCTTCCTGCCCGCGTCGAAATCGTGTGTGTGGACGACGGCAGTGCAGACGGCACCTTGGGAGCTCTGCGGAAACACCGCGAAAAGAACGCCGCGGTGAAGGTCGTCGCCTTGTCGCGGAACTTCGGCAAGGACATCGCCTTGACGGCGGGTCTCGACCACGCCGCAGGCGACGCTGTGGTTCCCCTCGACGCCGACTTGCAGGACCCGCCCGAGGTCGTCGCCGACCTTTTCGCCAAATGGCGCGAAGGCTACGAGGTGGTCGAGGCAAGACGCGCTACACGCGGCGGTGACTCGTTTACAAAGCGGAAGACAGCGGGTTGGTTCTACCGCATCTTCAACCTCCTTTCCAATCAGCCCATCCCGGAAAACGTCGGGGACTTCCGCCTCATGGACCGAAAGGTGGCCGAAGCCGTCCGCCGCATGCCCGAGGCCAACCGCTTCATGAAAGGGCTCTTCGCGTGGGTCGGTTTCCGGCGGACGACCGTCGAATACAACCGAGGCGACCGCACTGAGGGAACCACCAAATGGAACTACTGGAAACTCTTCAACTTCGCCGTCGACGGTATTGTCGCCTTCAGCTCTCTCCCCCTCCGCATCTGGAGCTATATCGGCTTCGCCGTTTCCGGGTTCAGTTTCCTCTACGGCAGTTTCCTCATCCTCCGCACCCTCCTTCTCGGGCGCGACGTCCCGGGCTACGCCTCCATCATGACCGTTATGCTCTTCCTCGGCGGCATCCAGCTCATCAGCCTCGGCGTCATCGGCGAATACATCGGCCGCATCCACGAAGAGGTCAAACGCCGACCGCTCTACATCGTGCGGGAGAAGCACGGGGTGTGAATACATTGGCGGCAAACTGATGACGCAGCAATCTCTCATTGTCGCCGCAACCCAAAGGAGCGGGAGCACCCTCTTCTGCCGCGATTTGGAGCTCACTGGGGTGGTCGGCGCCACTCGTGAATGGTTGCAACACTCAGACCTCGAGGAACGCATCCGTGCATACGGGCTGAAACCCGGCACTCCTTACGCCGAAGTCATTCGTGAGGTCGTAAAGCGTGAAACAAACGAACGCGGACTCTTCGCCGCGAAGATCATGTGGGATACGCTGGACGCTTTCTTTGACATCATGCGCAAAGACCATCCGGACGAGACGGGACCGACGAAGATGGACACCTTCCTGCGATTGTTCCCGAATCCAAAGTTTGTTTTCATAAACCGCAGGGACAAGCTCCGCCAAGCCGTTTCCTTTGTGAAGAGCTTGCAGTCCGGAGCATGGATATCAAGGGAAGGCAAACGACTCTCTTCGGCCGGAATCCTCCACTATGATTACATCGCCATCCGGGAAGCCATCGACAAATTTGAGAAGGAGGAATTGCTTTGGCGCGCGTTCTTTAAGGATCACAGCATACCCTTTGCCGAAGTCACCTACGAAGATTTTGTCCAAAACAGAAGCAGCGGCATGAAGAGTGCCCTTTCGTTGATCGGCGAGCCTTTGGACGTCCGGGAAACTCCCCTCAACAACGAGATCCGCCGGATGTCGGACGACATCAACCGCCAATGGCGGCAGGCATTCCTGGATACAGCCGCTTCCATCCGCGAGTCCGACCCGCACCAAACGACCCCGGTCTCACAGGGAACAGATGCGGATTTTTGCCCGCTTTCTCTTCCGGCAGAGATGCAAACGTCGGAACAAATCAAAGTTGGGATTCGGATCAAGAACAAAGGGACCCGCACCCTGCCCGATCTCGGAAAGGAAGACGGATCGGGATGGGTACAGGTTCGCGCTTACTGGATCCCCGAGGCGAAGTCTATCGGCATCATCGACGGAGGACGGGGATACCTTCCACGGCCACTGCCGCCGAATGAGGGAGACAAATGTGCAATTGTCGTACAGGCCCCCGACGTCACCGGTGTCTATACGCTTCATTTCGACCTCTGGAGCAGCACTGTGGGCTGGATTGTATCATCAAGGACGGAAACCCGTGGCGCTGGCATTCGTGTTGTGCCGCGCGAATCAACCCGGCTCGCCGCGGAACTCTTTCCCAGTGCAGAGATTCACATGGGGGGATGGCAGCGGATCCCTTGGCTCGGGCATGTCAACACGGACAATGCCCCGTGGTTACTGCACTCGGAGTTGGGATGGATTCTCGTCGGCCTCGAAGGAAGCAAAGGCGGTGACTATTGGTTTTACCTAAAACCGCTGGGTTGGACGAAAACGTCTGTAAACGAGTTTCCGATCTTGTGGATACAGAAAAGCGATGAATGGGTTCGTTATACTGGTCGAAAGGATGAGACTCTCCAATTCGAACGCCTCGGGGACGGCACTCGCTTCGCCGTTTCAGTAGAACCGTGACTTGAAAGCGACAACAACCACGCTGCCTCATTCCACATCCGGAAGAATCCGATGAAAGCGATGCTCGAAATAGGCCCTCAACTCCGCCATAGCCGGACTGTCCGGGAACAACCCGCCGAATTTCCGGTAGATCCCCTCCGCCAACTCCCAGCGCTCCAGGTGCGCGTACATCATGACATGGGCAGCGGTGACCACAGCCTGATTCTCCTCCCCGACGATGCCTTTGCTCCACGCAAAGGCCTCCTCCACCAGTGCGTCGCTCCATGAATCCTTGAGGGGTGCCCGGAGCGTACACAAGTCCGCGGGAACCTCTTTGAGGCAGCGGAAGACGAAAGCCCCCGAGCCGTCGATCGGCGTGACTGGTTCGAAGTAGTCGCGCAGCAGGAACTGGATGACGTGGACCCACGCCTCGTAGAAATGGAGGTAATCCTGGTGGAACAAGATACCCTCTCCCGGCAGCAAAGCCGGGAAGAATTGCCGGAGAACGTTCACGCAAAGCTTCTCATACTTCATGACGTCCACCATGAGAAACTCGACGGGCTTTTGGTCGTAGGCGAACTTGGTGAGGTCGGCCTGCTGGACATCCGTCCGGTCGATCCATGCGCCGATGCTGCGCCTGTAGTCTTCGACAAACCAATCGCCCTCCTTGCACATGCCCTCGTAGGCCGTGCCCTTGACGCACCCTTCCATGATGAAGTCCCACCAGAAGAGGTCGTAGACGCGGACCTTGCGTTCCCGAGCCGCAGAACGAGGATTCGCACGGAGTCCGTTGACCATGGACTTTGTCAACGACCCGAGGAACGTGCCCAACTCGACGACCTCGCCCGCGCCTTCGTAGAGGTGTGTGCAATACCATTCGCAATAAGCCTGTTCCTGGAGGGTGGTCATCCCGATGTAGGGGACGCGGGGATACTGCTTCGGGCCATTCCGCAACTCCCTGACGAGAACCTGTTTTCCGCCCTGGAAGTAGTCCGTGAGGTGGGAATGACGCATGAGGACACGGTAGGCGCGGTGCGCGTCCCGGAGGTCGGATGAATTTCCTTCGAGAAAGGCGAGAGCGGTGTCGATGTGGGAGGGCATGAAGGGTATGGATTGTGCAGAGGCTACGGTGATTATTGAAAACGATTATTCCGCCGACGGCGGTTTAGCGAGGACGAAGGCCTTCAAAGTCTGCCCCCGCTTGCGGAAGGCTCGCTCCAGCCTTGCGATCTCCGCGCGCGCAGCTTCTAGTTCAGCAGCCTTGGCGGAGGTTTCGCCCCGCGCCGCTTCCAGCTCGGCGGTCTTGGCGGCGATTTCACCCCGCGCCGCTTCCAGTTCGGCGGTCTTGGCCCCGATTTCACCCCGCGCCGCTTCCAGTTCGGCGGTCTTGGCCCCGATTTCACCCCGCGCCGCTTCCAATTCGGCGGTCTTGGCGGCGATTTCACCCCGCGCAGCCTCCAGTTCGGCGGCCTTCGCGGTGATTTGCGCCCGCGCGGAATCCAATTCAGGGCGCGCCGCTTCGATTTCGGCCCGGACCTGCTGCGCCTCGTTCTTCAGCCGGTTGTTCTCGGCCCAAAACTCCTCGGTCTGCCGGGACTTCCATTTGAGGTCGCCGTCGAGTTTGTCGTTGGCGCGGTTGAGGCGGGCGACGACCTCGCGCAGTTCGTCCGCCTGGCGGGTGTGGACTTCCGCATCGTAGTTCAGGCGGGCGTTCTCGGCCCAGAGTTCGTCGTTTTGCTTGATCTTCCACTCGAGGTCGGCGCGCAGTTCCTCGAAGGTCTTCGGTCTGGTGGCCTCGAGACGTTCGAGAACAAAGGCCCGCCGCCCGTCGGGGAGCGAGGCGAGAAAACCGCGCCGCCAACTGGAGGCGCGGTAGGCCGCCATCAGTTCCTCGGCCCCGGCATCGTCCGGAACGGGCTGGACAAGCGGTTTGTAGACCTCGATGCCGAAGCCGTCGGAGTGCTCGAGCGATCCCCACGCAGCCAGTTCGGATGGGCTTGGTTCACAGACGAGGCGCTTGAGGACAAGGTAGATATACGCAAAGCCCCCGCGTTCGCCGGGATCGGGCAGCCCGTCCGCCGAAAACTCACGCAAAAAGGCCTCCGCACCCGCCCAAATACGCTCCTGTTGTTCTGCGGCGAAACCGCCGCGTTGCGTGGTGGAAAATTCCGGGGTCACGCCCTCTTCGCCCGGAGACAGCGAGAGCAGCGTGGGATACGGGGCGGAATGCAGCGATTCGATCCAGTTGACGGACTCACGGATGAGCGCCTCGTGCTCGGCGGGTTTGCCGAAGTGCATGAAGAACGACTTGATGCGCGCGGGCCGCTTGCCGGGTTTCGCCTCCGTCCATGTACCGAAGTAGTAGCCCGTGATCTGTCCGGCTTCGCCCGGATCGACAATACGATGCATCGGTTTGACGGAGGAGGCGCGCCAGCCGATGTCGACGAAGACGCTGTCGGCGGGTTCGAATCCGGCCTCGTCAAGAAGTTGCCGGAAACCCGCACGGTCGCGCGCGAAGAGCTTGCGCAAGTCAGCCTCGACAAGGAGGAAGAGCCGCCGGAGCTTCGCGGGGTGGCCGCTGTCGGTATATTGGCCGCCCATTTCGTTGGTCAGGACTTCGTCGGGGGCGGGAAAGCCCGCCATGCGCATGGCATCAAGGTAATTGTCCGCCGCTAGGCCGGTCCGGTCGATGAAATCGCGCACGCGCAGGGCCGGATTGGGCGTGATGAGGAACTCCAGGGCCTCGTCGTCAAGGCGGTCGAAGGAGGCAAA
>SLLG01000294.1 GCA_007134215.1 Opitutales bacterium
AATGGCGGAGAGAGAGGGATTCGAACCCTCGGTACCCTTTTGAGGTACGACGCTTTAGCAAAGCGTTGCTTTCGACCACTCAGCCATCTCTCCGGGAGTCGAACTATACGAGGCGCGAAATTGGGGGATTCATCCGGCGGAAGGCAACCTTTTTTCGGCGGGGCGGCGGCGGGCCGGTCGTGGGCGATGACACGTGGACGCGATGGAACCTCGATTTGGATTCGGGCGACCGCTTCTTCCGCGTCCGCATGGACCGTTGAAGGCGTACCCCACCGGATTTGAGTGTTGTTTCGGCAGGAGGAATTTGCTCGTTTGGCGCGATGGACCGTATCGCCGACGCTTTTGCCCGGGGCCACGCCGAGGGGCGCGCGCTTTTCATCGCCTATGTCTGCGCGGGAGACCCGACACCGGAGGCGTCCGCCGACGTGTGCCGCGCGCTCCTCGCCAACGGCGTCGACCTTCTGGAGCTGGGCGTGCCGTTTTCCGATCCGCTCGCCGACGGGCTGACAAACCAGCACGCCGCGCAGCGCGCCCTTGAAGCCGGGATGACGCAAGAAAAGGTGTTTGCGCTCGTGAAGACACTCCGCGCCGGGTCGGAAGCGCCGATCATGTTCTACACCTACTACAACCTTGTCTTCAGCCAAGGGGTGGAGGCCTATGTGAAGCGGGCGAAGGACGCGGGGGTGGACGGTCTCCTCGTCCTCGACCTGCCCCCGGAGGAGGCGGACGAGTTCCGCGCCGCCTGCGACAAGCATGGTGTGAAAACGGTGTTCATCGTCGCTCCGACAACGCCGGACGAACGCATCCCCTTGATCGCGGATGCGGCGACAGGCTTCATCTACTACGTGTCGCAGGAAGGCGTCACGGGCGAACGCAAGGCGCTGGCGGACAACCTCGACGCCGCCGTGAAACGGATCCGGGCGCACACGGACCTGCCCGTGGCCGTCGGCTTCGGCATTTCCACTCCGGAGCAGGCGAAGGAAGTGGCGGGCGTGGCCGACGGCGTCATCGTGGGCAGCGCGCTCGTGAATTGCATCGCCCGCAACCGGGACAACCCGGAAGCGGCCGTCCGCGAAATCGGCGAAAAGGCGGCGAGCCTTTCCGCGCCCCTGCGGGCCTGAGAAAACGGGACGCGGATAGGAAGATCCGACCACCTTTTCCGGACCGCCTCGGGCCTATTTGGCCGCGCTTTTGTCGGCGGCGTCGGCGATGCGGCGGGCTTCGGCGCGGGCTCCTTGAGCCACTGCGGATAGTCGGTCTCGAACCAGTCGCGGCCCTCCGTGCAGATGCGCAGGTAGCCGCCGGTCTCGCCGTGTATCCAGTCGCTCATGTCGATCCACTTGCGGATGTCGCGGCGGGCGAGCCGGGTGACCCGGTCGGGATTCGCGCGGGAAATGTCGGTGAAGGCAAATGTGGTGTCGGCCAACTCCGGCACCGCCGTGATATCGTGCATCAAACGGCGGGTGAACCCGATGGACCCCGCTCCGACCATCGCTACTTTGATGGCCATGGCGCACACGGTTGTGAGGCCGCGGCCCCGTTGTAAACGCCGTAAATGCCTTTACACTAAAGTTGCCGCCCGGTTCGGCGCAGCCGACAGGATGCGCGACACTGCACTGTGCGTCAGAGACCGTCCGCGATACACAGACCAATACGATACGCTTCCGAATTGGCACCGCAGTTTGAATGGATTCCATCCGCTCAAGGGCTGGAGATCGACAGAGGCGCGCCCATGGGAGACATGCTGCGCGACGGGGCGGCAGTCGAGGGGCTTGTCGTGAAAAACCTCCGCGCCCTGCGCTGCCGGGGCGCACCCTACCTGCGTACGGAGCGGCGACAGCCGGAACAGGCCGATCCACCGGGCGTAATCGCAAGCGCGTCCTTCGAAGACTGGAACCTCGAATACATCGACGTTGCTCCGGCATCCATGCCCGAAATAGATCTTGAGCAGGACACCGACCTACGCGCCGCACGCTTCTCGCGAATGACCGTAAACGGAAAACGTCTGCCCGACACGACCGCCAGAGCCGAAAACGGCACCCGCAGCCGAGAGTCAACGTAGGCTTGCCGTTCCCGGCGAAGACGTCTGAGGGAGACCTTTATGTCCCCGCCACAGGCAATCCGCAACCGCCTCAAAGGAAATCGTTGAGCAGGTTTTCGAGCATTTCCTGGCGGCCGCTCGGGATCTTCGGTTCGCCGCCGGCGAGGGCGGCCTCGGAGAGTTCCTTGAGCCCGACTTCGCCCTTCTCGATCTTCGCCCCGAGCCCGCTGTCGAAGGAGCGGTAGCGCTTGCGCACGAACGCCTCGAAGCGGCCGTCGGCACGGATCGCGGCGGCGATTTTGAGCCCGCGCGCAAAGGCATCCATCCCGCCGATGTGGGCGTGGAAGAGGTCTTCGGGCTCGTGTGACTCGCGGCGGCGCTTGGCGTCGAAGTTGAGCCCGCCCGTCGTGAAACCGCCCATACCGAGAACGATGAGCATGACGTCGACGGTACCGTAAAGATCGGTCGGGAACTGGTCGGTGTCCCAGCCGAGGAGGAGATCGCCGCGGTTGGCGTCAATGCTGCCGAGGGCGTTCGCATTGGCCGCGACAGTCAACTCGTGGCGCATGGAGTGGCCCGCGAGGGTGGCGTGGTTGGTCTCGATGTTGAGCTTGAAGTGCTCGAGCAGGCCGTATTCACGCAGGAAGTTGAGGCAGGCCGCGGCGTCGGAATCATACTGGTGGGTGGTGGGTTCGCGCGGCTTGGGCTCGATGTAGAACTGGCCCTCGAAACCGATGGCCTTCTTGTAGTCGACAGCCATGTGGAGGAGCCGGGCGAGGTGGTCCAGCTCGCGCTTCATGTCGGTATTGAGGAGCGTCGCGTAGCCCTCGCGCCCGCCCCAGAAGGTGTAACCCTCGCCGCCGAGGACGTGGGTGGCGTCGATGGCGGCCTTCACCTGCGCGGCGGCATAGGCGAACACCTCCGCGTAAGGCGAGGTGCCCGCGCCCTGCGCGTAGCGCGGATGTGTGAAAAGGCAGGCGGTGCCCCAGAGCAGCTTCTTGCCGGTCGCTTTCTGCGCCTCGCCGAGCTTGGCTACGACCTTTTCGAGAGCGGCGTTGGAGGCCGCGAGGTCATTCAGCTCCGGCGCGATATCGCGGTCGTGGAAGCAATAGAAGTCGATACCGGTCTTGTCGAGAAACTCGAAGAAGACGTCGACACGCTTGAGAGCGTTGTCCACGGAGGTCGTGCCGTCGTCCCACGGCATCAGGGCGGTGCCCTGCCCGAAGGGATCGGCCAGCTCGTTGCGCATGCAGTGCCAGTAGGGGGCGGCAAAGCGCAGATGCTCGCGCATGGTCTTGCCCTCTACGACCTCGTCGGGGTTGTAGTGGCGGAAAGCGAAAGGATTTTTCGTCTTCGGGCCCTCGTAGCGGATTTTCTGAATTTCAGGGAAGTATTCCATAGCGAATGAAGTCTGTCGGACGCCTGTGCGGAATTGGAAGCATGAAATGCACTCCGGTGTTGTCGGAACACGGTCCGCTGTCCATATACCGTAAAACCAATCACCATGAACAACTTCACCTACCACAATCCAACCCGCGTCGTCTTCGGCAAAGGAACCGCCGGTCATGCGCGGAAGTACCTCGACCCGCAGAAGCGCGTCCTACTGCTTTACGGCAGGGGTTCGGTCAAGAACAACGGCGTCTACGAACAGGTGCTGGGAGGGCTGCCCACGCCGCCGGTCCTTGAATTCGGCGGCATCGAGCCGAATCCCGAGTATGAAACGTGTATGCGCGGTGTGGAAGCCGCGCGCGAGGCGGGAATTGACTTTATCCTCGCCGTGGGCGGGGGCTCTGTCATCGACGCCGCGAAATTCATCGCCGCCGCCATACCCTACCGGGAGAGCGACCCGTGGGACATACTCGAAAAGGGCGCTGCCATGAGCGCCGCCATCCCGCTCGGCACCGTCCTGACTCTGCCGGGAACCGGTTCGGAGGCGAACGCGGCGAGCGTTATCTCGCGCCGCGCGCGCCAACAGAAGCTCGCCTTCATCCACCCGCGCGTGCAACCGGTCTTCAGCATCCTCGACCCCGAAACAACGTATTCGCTGCCTGTGCGGCAGACCGTTAACGGAGTCGTCGACGCCTTCTCGCACGTCATCGAGCAATACATGACCTATCCCGTGGACAGCCCGCTGCAGGACCGCCAGGCGGAGGCGGTTCTGCTCACCCTCATCGAAGAGGGACCGCGCGCGGTCGCTCAACCGCGTGACTACAACGCACGGGCCAACGTCATGCTCGCCGCCATGTGGGCGCTCAACGGGCACCTCTCCTGCGGAGTCCCCGGCGACTGGTCCACGCACATGATCGGACACGAGCTGACCGCATTCTTCGGCATCGACCACGCTCGCTCGCTCGCTGTCGTCATGCCCGCGCTGCTGCGCGAACAAAGCGCCGCCAAACACGCCAAGCTCCTTCAGTTTGCCCGCCGCGTCTGGGGCGTCACGGCGGAAGACGAAGGCACCGCCGTCGAAGAAGGCATTACCGCGATGGAAACCTTTTTCCATGATCTCGGCGTAGAGACCAAGCTCAGCGCCTATGATGTGACCCTGGAAAAGACCGCTCCCATCGTCGGGCGCTTCCGCACCGCCGCCGCCCGCCTCGGTGAACACGGCGATCTCGACGCCGACCGCATCGAAGCCATTTTCCGCGCCTGTGCCTGAGCACGGCGAAGAACCGGCGGCGGTCGAACGGGCCATTGCCGTCCTCGATCCATTCGTCTCCGAGGCGAAGAAGGTGCGCATGGCCTCCGTCCTCGCCCGTCGCACCGCGCACATCCGCGTCGTCCTCGAGGACATCTACCAGACGCACAACGCGAGTGCGGCGATGCGCTCCTGCGAATGCTTCGGCGTACAGCACCTCCATGTCATCGAGCAGCGCTACCCCTACTCGCTCAATCCCGATGTCGACATGGGCAGCCGCAAGTGGATCACCCTCCACCGCCACCGCGAGCCCGGTGCCGACAACCGCCGTGCCTGCGTGGGCGAACTCCGCGCGGCGGGCCTGCGCATCGTCGCCACGACGCCCGACCCCGCCGCCACGCCGCTACACGCGTTTCCCGTCGACCGTCCTCTTGCCCTCTGTTTCGGCACCGAGAAAGACGGCCTCAGCGACGCCCTCCTCGCCGTTGCCGACGAGCGAGTGCGCATTCCCATGGAGGGTTTCACGGAGAGCTTCAATATCTCCGTGAGCGTCGCACTCTGCCTCCACGACCTCACCACCCGCCTGCGCAATTCGACCGTGGAATGGCAACTGCCCCCCGACGAACAGCGCCGTGTCTACCTCGGCTGGCTCCGTCGCGCCGTGCGCCACGCCGACTCCATCCTCCGCCGCGAGCGCCTGTAAGACGCGAAGTCAGCACCGTAAGATTGACCCAAGGAACCATATAGGGTCAATACCCTGTAAATCCGCCGCTTCCCGCCACCGGAATCGCGCTAAAGCATTGCAATCCGCACAAAGGTCCTCAGGTTAGTTAGTTAATGGGAGGACAGTTCATCCAATGAGCCAATACCAGCCTGAAGGCTTTTCCGACGGAGAGTGGGATGACCGCGAGGATCTTTCATGGAACGAGTACGACTGGCGGCAGTTCCTGCGGCGCCAGCAGAAAGAGATCGCCCGTTTCTCCAATCTTTACCTGAAGCACTGCTACGACACCGACCATCTCGACGTCGTCGCCAAAGAGATGGGCTGGGAAGTCGGCGACTGGTCGGCCGTGGACCCGGACTCCGATGACGAGGCCGAGGCCGCCCGCGCGGAAGAAGGCGGTGAGTTCGATCCCTACACGATCCACCGGCATCCGGTCTTTGTCGTCACCTCCGGGATTTTCGCGCAGCTTCGCTTCATCGCCGAGACGCTTCTCGCGCGCGGGCGCATGCAGACCGCATGCGCCAAATCACTCTGGAATTTCGGGCAGGCCCTCGGCGACGGCGAGCGCAACATGCTCCTCGCCCTCCAGTCGCTCGACATGGGCGACTTCATGCTCAGCGTCATTCACCTGAAGTATTCGCTGCGCGCCATCAACGAGTGCATGCGCTGGTCCGAGGCGCTTGTAGGCCAGGCCGATCACGCCCACGAGTTCCGGCTTGAGTCCCGCATCCGCCTGTTCGACCTGCGCGAAGTGTGCCTGCGCCTCATCAGCGACTGCCGCGAAGAGGAACGGCGCGGATTCCGCGAGAACGACTGACCCTCCGCCGCATGCGCCCGGCGGTCCCCCTGCTTCTCGGGTTTCTTCTTGCGGTACCGCCGACGGCCCTGCCCGCCGCCCATCCGGCAGTTGCCGCCGGACCCTTCGCCGGTTACATCCTCCCCCACGAGGTGGCACTGGTGGTGGACACTACCGGGGAAGCCGTCGTCACTGCCGAACTTCGCTCACCGGAACACCAGGACGCCCGGCAGGCGCGAACAATTGTCACGGGCGCCGACGAAGCGTTTCGCGCAAACTTCGTTTTCTCCGGACTCCGTGCGGACACCCGCTACACCTACGGCATCTCCGTCAACGGCGAACCACCCACGGAAACACTCCGCGGTGCCTTCCGCACGCCGCCGCCTCCCCTTGCGACCGCTCCGGAACGCCCCTTGCGCATCGCCTTCGCCGGCGCACGCCACCCCGCCGGGCCAGCGATCTCCACGGCACAAGACGCCCTGCCCGCCCTCGCCGAAAGCGGGGTCGACGCCGTCATCTGGACAGGCGGACAACAGCCTATCGACCGCCAGTCCACGCCGACCGCAGAGGGACTGCGACGGCAATACCGCACGCTCTTCGAGGAACCGGCTCTCGCACCGCTCCTGCGCAACACCGCCCAATTCAGTGTCTGGTCCCGTTACGAGGCGGGGCACCCTCGCTTCGGCGGCGGCTGGATACACCGCTCCGTCGCCGCCGACGCCTTCTGCCGTTCGCTTCCGCGCCCGGTCTGCGGGCACCCGGAGTTCGGCGGCACCACATCGCAGGTCCGCCTCGGTCCCGCGGAGTTTCTCCTTCTCGACGCCGTGTCATTCCACCATTCCGCCGGTTCCGGAACTCCGCGCGCCTTCGGCGAAGCCCAGCTCGCATGGCTCCTCGACGCCCTCGCCGCGAGTGACGCCCCTTTCCGCATCGTCGTCGCCGGGCGCTCCCTCCTCACCCCGGTCGATTCCGGGCACACGTGGCGCTTCGCCCGCGCCGAGCGCGATGCCTTCCTCGACGCCCTGCGTGCCGCCGGGACTCCCGGTGTCTTTTTCATCACCGGCGCCGCGCCCGAGGGCGAGATGACCCGCGTCTCGCGCGCCGGTGCCTACACCCTCCACGAACTCACGCTCGGCCCCGTGCGCGGAAATGATCGCACGGAACCCTCTCCCCCCGCCCTCAACTACGACCGCATGCCGGGCACCCGTGTCGGGCAGGCGCACTTCGCCGTCGCCGAATTCGGCAACGACCGCGGCGAACCATCCATGAGGATCTCCGTCATCGACGCATCCGGAGAGACCGTGTGGCGCGACGCCTTCCGCGCCTCCGAGCTGCGTCAGCGCGAAGCCAGCCAACGCAGCACTCCCTGATACGAACCGTTGCAAACCGGCCGGACGCGCGGCTCGCGGTGCAGCCCCGCCACGCGCAGAAAGTCGCTGAAGCGGTCGGGCATATCGCCGGCAAACCAGTGGTACCAAACCGTCGCCCAGTCCTCCGGCCGGTCCACCGTCGCGCAAAGGGGGAATAACACGTCGACAAGGAGCGTGTCCCAGCGCGTGCCGCTCACCGCACTCCCCGCCACACGTTCAGCAAAGCGCTCCCGCAAGGCGCGCGCCCCGATCCGCCGCCGGTAGGCCGCCGTCGCCTCTTCCGTCGAACCCGCCAACCCCTCTGCGCGGGCAAGCGACCGCAGCGCGGACGGCCAATCACCGACCGCCGCCACCCATCGCCCATACTGCCGCAGGCGTGCCCGCGGCTGGTTCGCGGGACGGATCCCGCCCCGCGCCCAAGCGAATGAATCATCCCGCGCCAGCGCATCCGCGTCCGGCGGTTGCTCCCGCCATTTCGCCAACGGCACCCGCTGCCCAACCGCATGCATCCCGCGACGGTTGCGGGAGTAGCCAAGCGTGATCAACGCCATGCGGTGGCACGCCTCATCCCAGCCGACCTCCTCCACACGGGCCCGCGCAAACGCCGCCTTCGCCTCCCAGCGCCGCCGCGCTTCCTCCCGCAGAAGCGCCCGCCGCCGCTCCACCGGCAAGTCGAGAAGCGGAAGCGCCAGCTCAAGGAGATCGCGCTCCTCCAACTGCCGCAGCGCGTCGTGCTCCGCGTAGCTCTCAAGGTCCGTCGACATGAGCGGCGCAAGGACGCACTCGTCCGGCCTCGTGCCCGCGCAGGTGCGCACCGCCGGGGCCTCCTCGGGAGGCTCAAACACGAGCACATGCAGAACGACCCCGTTAAACGCCGGGTTCTCATGGTGCCCGTGCAGTATCCAGTCCCGTTGGTAGAAATGCATCTCCACATCCCCCACCACCCGGCGCTCCCCGATCTCCAGCTCCGCTCCCTTGAAATCCGGCCCGCCCAGCCGGTTCCACGTACCGGGGTGAATGATGCGCACCCGCTCCCCGCCACGCGTGCACAACGACTCGCGGCGAAAGTCGCCGCGCAGCCACAGCTTCTGGATCAGCACCTCGGCGACCGCCACCGGCCCGTACTCACCCGCCACCTCCGCAACCTGGAACTCCGTCTTTACACTCACGGCAACCCGATCCTGCCCACACCCACCACGCCCTGCCAAGCCCGTTCTTCACAAAGAACCAAAAGCCGGTGTGGTTCAATCGGCGGAACAGGATGAAGACCGCCGCCCCGCCGGTCCATCCACACCCCCAGTGAAACGAGATTCCGTGATTTTCTTTCAAAAGTACAAATGCCTGGCATTTATTAGTTGATCGAATGGCTGGCATTTATTTTGGGCTTGCATTAGCAGCATAAAACGGTGAGACCGGAACCTGTCATGTATAGACGGCCTTACCCAAAAAGAATTGTCTGGACGGGCGGTCCGGCGTCCTACCACTGCTACGGACGATGCGTCAACAAAGAGCGGCTGCTCGGCGACGAGGAGGCGAAGGACCGCTTTGTCGCGGAGCTGCGGCGCGTGGCGGACTTCTGCGGTGTGGAGGTGCTGACCTTCTGCGTGATGTCCAGCCACTACCACATCCTCGTGCGGGTCGACCCGAAGGCGAAGGAGGTTGAGGACGAAGAGTTGGTGCGGCGCTTCCGCGCACTCTACGGCGAGGATAAGTGCCCCTATATCAACATGGACGCGCCGCGGCTGGCGCGGGTGCTGGACTCGAAGCTCGACGACGCCGAGAAGGTGCGGGCGCACTTGCGGAGCCGCATGGGGGACTTGGCGGGGTTTATGAAGACGCTCAAACAGCGCTACAGCGTTTGGTACAACGGAGAGCGCGGGCGTGTGGGGACCTTGTGGGCCGAGCGCTACAAGAGCTGTGTGGTACAGGACAACCCGCACGTGCTGCGCGTGGTGGGGGCGTATATCGAGCTGAACCCGGTGCGTGCGGGCCTCGCGGTGCGGGCGGAGGCCTACCGCTGGAGCGGCTACGGCGCCGCAGTGGGTGGGAAGGCACCGTCGGCGCTGCGGGTATGGGCGCGGGCGGGAATCGCCGGGATGCTCGGCAGAGAGTGGGCCGGAATGAAGACAGGACGGGGAGATGAAGCGGAAGAAGGAGGCACATCGCGTGGAGCGGGGCTTCGCGGCGCTGAGGAGTGGGACGAGGAGGCAAGGAAGTTCCTTGAGTCGTATGGATGTCTGGTGCGCGTGAAAGACGGCACCGCTCGCACCGGCGGCAAAGACTGCCGGGACAGCGGCGTTTTCGGACTGGATCTGATGGAGCGAACACCGGGAATATTGCGCGGAGCCATTGTGGGCACGCGCCAATTTGTCGCGGGATGGTGCACACGGACCGGTATTCAGCGAAGACCCTCGCCCGCCAAACGAGTCGGCGGAACAGAAGAAGCGCCCGGTCTATACACCGCTCGGAGACCGAGGACCGGCACAGCGGTGTGATCCATGTGCGGTGGCCCCAAATCGCCCTACGGTTCGAGATCGAAGCGGAGGCGGAAAAACTGCGGCGCGCCCGTCTTCGGAGCAGGGACGGTCACTTCCCGCAAGACCCGGCCCGTCTCCGGATGATCCTCAAGAATATCCTCCGCGGCGGCATCCAGCGGTTCCCAGTTGCCAGATTCAAGCCCATGCGACGAAAGAACGGTGAGCGGTGCGAAAAGAGAATCCATTGACTGCCAGAATAGTAACCGAACGGTGTCATTCTCTACAAAGGAAGATGCCATGATCCTTCCCGCCGGAACCGTTGCGTCGGGCGAAGGCTGGACAGTTCCGCCGACTCCAAGCCCGAAGACAAACCGCTCGGCAAGCGACCAGTCCGCGCTGCCGTTGCCCTGCGGGTCGAAACCTTCGGCGGCTTCCTCGAAATCCGTTCCGAACTGGGTCGCCTGCCAGTAGGGATACGGAGCAAGGACCCGAACATCGGCCATTTCCACCGATACTTCGCGCCCGCCCGCGCTCGCGGCGAGCACCCTCCAGGCATACTCGCCCGGACCGGGCGGACTCCACGGGACGCTCCACTCGGGATACTCTCCGGAGGCGGCGGCGAACGCCTCTTCATCGAGAGTGTAGGTAACCGTCTCAACTGTATCGTCATCGATTTCCACAGCAACGGCCAACGGTTCCGGATCGATGGAACGCAGAAACGGCAACTCCGTCCACGCCGTCGCCGGGCGGACCCGGGGCCAGCGGGCCGCCTCGCCGAGCACCCCGCCGAGGGAAAGGCGAACCGGGTTGGCAAGCTTCCCGTCGAGGGATGGGAGCGGCGAACTGCCTTCGGTCACCGCGGCGCGCACATCGCCGGGACGAAGGTGGGGATTGAAGGCATACACAAGCGCCACAGCGCCCGCCACATGCGGCGCGGCAAACGAGGTGCCCGTCTGGTTCACGAAGCCGCCGCCGGGAAACGGTGCACGGATCATGTGTCCAGGCGCGGCGAGGTCGACGGACTCCGGCCCGTAGTTGCTCGTCGAATAGAGATTGTCCGCGGAAGTGGTGGAGGCAACGGAGAGGACGTTCTCCAAATCGATGTCCGACGGGAAAAAGTGGTTGGGACGGCCGGAAACGAGGGCGTCGTTGTTCAAGCCGTCATTTCCGGCCGCGAAGACACCAAGGATGCCGGCGTCGCGCGCCCGCCGCACCGCGAGAAACAACGGCGTCTCCTCGTCGCGCTCCACGTCCGGCATACGCCCGCCGAGCGAAATATTGAGCGCGACCACATTCTGCCCGCCCTCTTCAAGCTGCCAGACGGCGTAATCAATGGCATCGACGATACGGTCCGTCGGGATATTCGAAGAGCCCACGGCGAGCGGCATGATCCGCACCGACCACGCCACCCCGGCAATTCCGAAAGCATTGTTGCCCACCGCACCAAGCACACCGGCGACACCGGTGCCGTGCGTGGAGACATCGCGGGGATCGTTGGTGTTGCCGGCGAAGTCCCAGCCGCGGATGTCATCGACAAATCCGTTTCCGCTCGTGTCCGTGCCGTCCGCAGCCTCGAGCGGATTCGTCCACATGTTCGGTCTGAGATCCGGATGGTTGTAATCCACGCCGGTGTCGATGACAGCCACGACAACATCATCGGATCCAGTTGTGCGCGCCCAGGCGGCGGGAGCGTCCAGAACGCCAAGTGCCCACTGCTGGGAATACTCGGGGTCGTTCGGCACCACGGCAGGTTCCAGAAAATGAGACCAGCCGACTTGGTAACCTTCGGGTAACTTTTTTCTGAACAAGGTCAACGCCGACTCAAGGCCGTCGAGCCCTCCCTCAAACAGGAGCGGCGCACTCACCCGCGCCACACGGCTGCCCTGATGCCGCCGCGATACACTCCACCCGCCCCCTTCCAGCACCGCGTCCAACGCATCCCAGCCGATTTTTGCCGATTCCGGCGACACAATGAAATAGTCCGCCGCCATGAGCGCTTCCATTATTCCCTGCAGGGCATCATCTTCGACCGCCGCCGCAAACCATTGCACCGAACGCACCCGCTCGCCGGTTTCCGCATCCCGCCAGAGAGCGACTCGCTCCAACGCTGCCGCTTCGCCTTCGTCGGAGGGCGAGAAGACGACCACCCGTTCGTCCGTCAACGCCATGCTCCGGCCCGCCAGCGCGCCGGGAACGGGAAGCGGTTCGTCTCCAAGAGCGACCTCTCCTGAGTCATCCGCCCCACCCTCTCCGGAAACCTCTGCCAATTCAGTAGCAGTCCCACTTCCGTCGTCCGGAAACAAACCGAAGGGGGCCGCCGGAACGAAAACATCCCGCGCGAAAAACAGGACCAATGCACCGGCGGCGGCGGCGAAGACCGCGGCCCGGCGCACCCGGAGAGTGGGCACGGAAAACCGAAGACGGCTGATTTTCATTGCGGAACAAAATGCCGACTGCCGCACAAAACCGTGTCATACCGAAAAGCATGGACGCGCTCCGCGCATAGACAGACGACTAGGGAAACCTTAACCGCCTAAGCAGACGGTTCAAATTCGATACCATGTTCGCCCGCGATTCCGATGACACGGGTCATGTCCGGGCCGCCTTCACGGGAAAACTCTTCGGCGCACCGCGCGAAAAACGTCTCAAACCCCGCCGGCGAAGTCCCGATGAGCAGCTTGCCCGGCGCGCTGCCGGTGTTCTTGAAGGTGTGGACAGAATCGCGCGGCATGAAAGCCGTCCCGCCGGGGCCGAGTTCGCGCCACTCGCCCGATGCAAAAAACGAAAAGGCGCCCTCCTGCACGACAAACCACTCGTCTTCGCGCAAGTGCCGGTGCGGCGGCGGTCCGCCGCCGGGAGGTACCGTCTCCGACCACAACGAAAGCTTGCCGCCGGTCTGCTCCGCCCCGAGCAGCACTTTCACTTCGTCACCGAAAGCGCGGAGCACAGGGGGCATCTGATCCGGTGAAACAACAGCGGGAGACAACACGGAAGTAGAATCACTCATAACACCGATGAAAACCAATCCCCGCCCCGGCGCAATCTTATTGTCTAAGCATCATTCGTGGCTTCTAAAAAATTTCTATGTAAATCTCAGAGATATAATTCGCTTTACAAATGAAGATTAAAAAGAGGCCTAAAATAAAATCATATATAACCGCCTAGTATCATTGAAATTTTGCAGAGATCTGTTCTCAGAGTTATATAACATTTGACATGAACTTACGAATGAAAGGTTTACTGGTTTCTTCGAAAACCACCTTCTCATACCATTTCTTTGCGGGAATCTGGCCGGGGGTCTTGGGACATACGGCGCTGGGCGGGACCGCGGTTGCGGGCGGGACCGCGGTTGCAACACGGAATGACGAAGTTGTACAAGCAAGCGCGGACTGCGGACCGGTTCCGAAGGCCCTGCACGGCACTTGGTTTCGGCGGCGGGGGGGGCGGCAGCGCTTTCAGACTTCGACTTCGTGTCCTGCGGCGCGCAGGACCTCGACGGCGTCTTCGAGCCTCTCGGCAGGGACGAGCATGAAATCGGTATCGTGGGTGGAAATGGAGAATATGCTGATCTGGCGGCGGGCCAGCGGCATGACGAGGGCGGCGAGCACGCCGGATAGTTCGAGCGGGATCTGGTCGGCGACGCAGAGGGCGCGCCAGCCGCGGGCTGCGCCGGCGTCGGCGGGAATCACATCCGCGGCGCAGAAGATAGACAGCTCGTCCGCCGTGCGGGTGATGGAGTAGAAAGGACTCTTCCACACCCACGCGGGGATGTCGTCGCCGGGATCGCGGCGGACGACGCCAAGTTCGGACGCCAACACCTTCAGGCGCATTGCGGTTTCCTCCCCGGATGCATGGACGCGGTGTCAGCTAGTCCCGTGCCGTCCCGGTCTTTTCCTCTGCTTTCCGGACAGATTTTTTCGCAGCGGCTTTCTTCGCCGGCTTTTTTCCGGCGGCGGCTTTCTTTGCGGCGGCCTTCTTCACCGCCTTTTTCGCTACCTTTTTTGCGGCCTTCTTCGCCGCCTTCTTCGCAGCGCGCTTGGCCGCCTTGGCGGGAGTCCGCTTTTCACCCGCGGGCGCGGTCACAATTTCGGCAGGAGCCGAAGCGGCGGGATGCGGCGCGGGAGCCGACGGACGATCATCATTGCCATGCCCTGACGCCTCCGCCGCAGGGCGCGGTTGACCGGAATGCCGCGGCGCGTCCTGCGCGGGCGCGGTGGACGACTTCGGGCCGGTGCCGTCGGGCGCGAACGGCGGTCGGTCGCTGCGGACCCCCAATGACGAAGGACGCGGTTTGCGCCGCCGCCTGCGGCGGTTGCCGTCGCCGCCGTCGGCAGCGGCCGGTTGCTTCGGTTCTTCCCGCGGGGGATCGGCGGGACGGGCAGCGGGTTTCGGTTGTTCCCCTTGGTGACCGCCGCGCGGCGCAGGCGGTTTTCCGGAATCCGTTGGCGGTGGTTCGGTGCCTTCCCTCCGGTCTGGCGCTTCGTCGCGACCGCGTCCGCCCTTACCACGGCGGCGGCCGCGGCGGCGGCCACGGCGGGCACCTTCCTCGCCTTGCGCAGGCGGTTGCCCGCCACCTTCCCGGCGTTCCTGCGCCACCTCGCGCTCTTCGTCGAGCTGTTCCTCCGCTTCGATCTCCGCACGCGGCACGGTGAAAGGGATGGGCTGCGGTTTCGGGTAAGGCAGCTCACGCACGGGCACCTGCGGCTTCTCCACAATACGCTGGGGACGCAAGACGATCTCCGTGATGACATTGCCGCTGCGGTTGGAAACCAAATCCGCGACACACGCGGCCACGGCGTCGGGGTCGATCACACTCTGCGGGCGCTGGCCCGGTGCGGGCGAGGTGTCGGCGGGACGCCAACGGTTGGGCTCCGGCGAAATCGTCGTTACCTTCACCCCGGTCTCCCGAACCTGTTGGAAAAGCTGTTCGCCCATCCAACGCAGCGCGCCGGCTGTCGCCGCGCCCGTCGGGCCCCCGCGCCCGGTCTCCGGGGTGGCGGAAGCGACGTTGACGATCTGCCCTTGCAGGCGCTGCAAGCCCGGCAAGGCCTCCCGCACGAGGATCAGCGGGCAGAGCAGGTTGACGGCAAGACTGCGCTCCAACTGGTCCGTCGTCGCCTGCGTGAGGTCCTCGGGCGGATACAGCTTCGCGTTGTTAACGACGAGGCAGACGGCGCGCTCTTTCGCGATGATCTCGCGCGCGCAGCCTTCGACCTGTCCGGGATCGGCAAGATTGCAGTTCACCGGCACAAAGGCCGAGTTGCGCAGCGGAATATCCGCAAAGTTACCGCCGAGCCCGTAGACCCGGAACCCGAGGTCGATCAGTCGCCGCGAAATGGCCAGCCCCAATGTCGAGGAGGCACCCGTCACAATTGCCACATCCATACAGAAAATTCATTGCACCGCCGCAGTCGCCGGGCACTGCGTGCGCCCTCCGGACCACATTTCGGAAAAAATAAACCGCCGCTCGTAACACGCGCCTCCGCCGAATGCAAGCGCACGGAATTCCTCACACCCGCCGCTTGATCCAGCGGATGAGGGTGCCGACGAGAGGCAGGTGCTCGAAGAAGCCGCCGGCGGAGTCCCAGAAGTCGTGGTGAAGGGCCACTTTGCCGTCGGCGTCGAACCGGATGTGCGACATGCCGTGGGAGCGGGTGGTCCGGCCTTTTTGCCGGAAGGCGCTCCATGTGATGTCCATGCGCCAGACGAGAAAGGCGTCGCTGCCATCGGTGAGGACGCGGATGATGTCGACCTTCACGCCGGCGGCGCGCTCCGCCGTGCGCAGGAGATAGGCACGGACCGCTTCCATGCCTTCGTGCGTCGCGAGCGTGTCGTGGAGGATGGCGTCGGCGGCGTAGACCAAGGCGGTGTCGTTTCTCACCCGCTCCGGCGTGAGATCGGCGAAGAAGTGATTGAACCGCTCCAGCGCGGCGGTTCCCGTCTCTGTGTCGAGGGAGACGCCGCTTCGCGCGGATTTTGCCGTCTTCGCGAGCATTGCTTCGTAGTCCATCCCGCCATCATGGCCGGAAATCCCGGTTGCGCAACCGCCGCAGGCGCGGGCGTGAACGAAACACCCGTCACTTCGACGGCGGCCGCCATTGCGCCTGTATCAGTAGTATTGCGCGACACGGTCAGCGACGTCGCGGTAGTCGACATCGGCGGCGTAGAGCGCTTTGAAGTGGCCGGCGGCGGCATCTTGGTCGCCAAGGGCCTCGCAGGCCTCGCCGAGGGCGTAGCGAATGGCTTTGCCGCGTTCGTCCATGGCCGGATGGGTCTCGCGGGCCTGTTCCAACTGCCCGCGGGCGAGATCGGGTTTGCCGACGAGGAGGAAGCTGCGCCCGAGGCCAAGACGGGCGGCAGCGCGCACGCGGGCATCGCGGAGGGCGGCCTGAAACTCGGGCGCAGCGCGGGTGCCGTCGCCGCTTTCGAGAAGCAGTTCGCCATGGCGCAGGCGCAGTTCACCGTCGCCGGGGTAGCGCTGGCAGAGGCGGGCAAGCCCCTCGCGGCGGAACGCATCGAGCTTGGCTTGAACCGCCGGAGGGTTGGGGGAACCGGCGTCAGCGCGGGCACTCTCCAGCTCTTTTACAAGGGCGGCTTCGCCGTATTCAAATTCCAGTCGTTCGAGGGATTCATCGCTTGCGCCCGCGACTGTGCCACGGGCGCGCCCGATCCAGCGCAGGGATTCGGCCGGCTTGCCGAGGCGGGCATAGTCGGCGGCAATCTGCCGGGCGAGGCGCGTGTCTTCCGGACTCTCCGCAAAGGCACCCTCCGCGGCGGCGATTCGGCCGCGCAAGCCGGCTTCGGTGTCACCCGGTGCGTCGTCCCGGGACCCCGGGGTTTCCGCCGGTGTGTCCGAGCCGGAGGCTGCGGCGGTTTGCGCGCCCATCGTCTGCGCGACGGAGGCGTCTTTGAGGAGAGCCTGCGCGTCGCTGTCGGCGGGCGCGATCCGCAGCGCCCGCTCGGCGGCGCGCACGGCATCGGCATGGCGTCCGGCACGGGAGAGCGCCTTTCCCAGCGCGACAAACGCCACGGCCTCGTCGGGCTTGAGGCGGCACAGGTCTTCAAAAGCAAATACAGCGGTCTCCGGAAGGTCCAGATCAAGTGCGACGGCACCGAGCAGGCGGTGGGCGGCGGGATTGTCCGGATTGGCGGTGAGGGCTTTCTCGACAAGGGCGAGCGCCCCGGCGGGATCTTTGCGCCGACGCGCGGCGGCTTTGGAGAGACCGGCGGTCGAGCGGAGCGCGCCCAGGAGTTTCCGCAATCCCCCGTCGGCGGCGCGGGCACGCTGCGCCTGCCGGAGGACGCGGCGCGCCTCGACACAGCTAGGTTCTTTTTCAAGAATTGATTCGCATACACCGACAGCGTAGGATGGATCGCCGCCGCGCACAGCCGCCGCCGCTTTCCCGAGGTGCTTGCGGAGCGTGGGATCGAGGGACGCCTGGGGGTCTGCGGGCATGGCGGTCAGGTATCGCGCAACGGCAAGTGCCGGGCGGCGGCAGCGCGCAGCCGTTCGAGGACGGATTCGACGAGCGCGGGGGTTTCCGCCTCGGCAAGGAGGCGGACCTTCGGCTCGGTGCCGGAGTAGCGCACGAGGGTGCGCCCGCGGGTGCCCAGCTCCGCGGCGATGGCGGCGAGTTCATCTTGCAGGCCCGGCAGGCTGCCGAGCGGAGGCTTTTCCCGCACGGCGAGATTGACGAGCCGCTGGGGATAGAGCGGGACTTCGCCGCGGAGGGCGGAGAGCGGCGCGCGCGCGGCGAGCATAACGGCAAGCACTTCGATAGCAGCGACAAGTCCGTCACCCGCGGGAAGATGCCGGCGGCAGATGATGTGTCCGCTCGATTCGCCGCCGAACACCGCGCCGGTCTCGATCATGCGGTGGAGGACATTGCGGTCGCCGACGGGGACGCGATCGAGGCGGATGCCGTGACGCTGCAGAGCGGCCTCAAGCCCTTGGTTGCTCATGACTGTGGCGACGACGGTATTGCCGTCGAGTTTGCCCGCGCGCTGCCAATGCAGGGCGATGAGACCGAGCAGCTGGTCGCCGTGCACGACCTCACCCGTCTCATCGACGACCACCACGCGGTCGCCGTCGCCGTCGTGCGCGAAACCCACGGCCGCGCCGTGCCCGCGGACAGCGGAGGCGAGCCTCCCGGGATGCTCGGAGCCGCAGCCGGTGTTGATGTTCGTGCCGTCCGGCGCGCAGCCGAGGCGGACGACGCACGCGCCCAGTTCTTCGAAGACATCGCCCGAGGTGGCGCATGTCGCGCCGTGCCCGCTGTCGACGACGACAATCATACCGACAAGGCTGTTTTCGTGCAGGAGGGAGCGGGCGAAATGTTTGAAGTGGCGCCGCGCGTCGTAGGCGTAGACGGCGGGCGGCCCGGTATCCGGAGGCGGTTCGGGGGTTTCATCGATGAGGCGCTCGATCACCCGCTCTTCCTCTTCGGTGAGTTTGTAGCCGCCGCGGCCGAAGAGTTTGATACCGTTGTCCGTCGCCGGATTGTGCGATGCCGTCACAACGATGCCCATGTCGACCTCGAGGTCGCGGACGGCAAGTGCCACCGCGGCGGTCGGCACGACGCCGGCGTCAAAGACATGAATGCCGCGCGAGGCGAGTCCTGCTGTGAGCCACAGCGCAATGCGCGCGCCGGACTCGCGCGTGTCGCGACCGATCACTACATGTAGCGGCTTGTCACCGTGGCGTTCGGCGAGGAGTGTGCCCACGGCCGCGCCCACGCGCCGGACAAACGGCTCGGCAAGGAGCGGACCGTCCACCGCGTCGCGGATCCCGTCGGTGCCGAAGTAGCGCTGCGTCATGATCCGGGCTCCGCGAAAAAGCCGCGCGCCCGCGCGAGCCACGAGGCGAGTTCACCGCTGCGGAGGATTTCGCGCGCGCGCTTGAGGCCGGCTTGGGGATTGTTCACCGCGCCGGCGATGAGCAGGCCCGCCGCCGCGTTGAGGCACACCGTGTCTTCGAGGCCGCGCGGCGCTTTGCCCGTGATCAATTCGCGCAGCCGCGCCACGTTGGACTCTGCGTCGCCGCCGTGGAGCTCTTCCGGAGCGCACTGCCCGAGGCCCAGCGCGGAGAGGCTCCAGTCATGTTTCATACCGCGGAGCGTGCCGAGGCCCGCGATGTGGTTCTCGCCCGCTGTAGTCAGTTCGTCGATACACTGGCCGCCGGGCAATTCGCTGCACACGGCCATGCCGGTCTTCACGCCCACCGCTTCGAGGACGTCGGCAAGCGGGCGCACCCAGCGGGGATGAAAAACACCGAGAAGCTGCCGGGCGGGCTGCGCCGGGTTGATGAGCGGACCGAGAATATTGAAAACAGTGCGGTGCCCCTCCCCCGCCAACTCCTTGCGCACCGGCATGATCTCCTTGAAGGCGGGGTGAAAACCGGGCGCGAAGAAAAAACAGAAGCCGAGCGATTCCACGCTGCGGCGCAACTCCGTCGGCTCGGTAAGCATGGGGATCCCCAGTGCGCCGAAGAAGTCGGCCGAGCCGCTCTTCGAGGTGATGGCGCGGTTGCCGTGCTTGAGGACGGGCACCCCGTGCGCGGCGACGATGAGCGACGCCACGCTGGTGACGTTGAAGCCCCCGAATCCGCTCCCGCCCGTGCCCACCATGTCGACGCCCCGCTCCTTCCACGCATCGAGGCGCGGGTCGCGGGCGAGCGCCCGGAACGTCTTTGCGAAGGCGGCGACTTCCTCGACGGTCTCGCCCTTTTCGCTGAGGGCGGCGAGAAACGCCTTCTTGTCCGCCGACGGCGCCTCCGCCGAGGCCAGCGCGCGCGCCGCGCCTTCCGCTTCGGCGGCGGACAGATCCTCGCCCGCCTTCAGTTTTTTCACCAATCGGGATAAAGCCATGCCAACAAGGAAACGACCGCCCGCCGCATGGCCAGCAAGAAAATAGAGCCCCGCCGCCCGCCCCGCGCCGCTTTCAATCCGGTGTGTGCTCGAGGATTTGCACGATACGCTCGGCATAGGCACTGCCTTCGTGCATGACACAGCGCTCCATGAGCGTCCGGCGGTCGATCCAGCCCTGCCGGTAGGCGGCCAGCTCCGGACAGCCGCCGAGGTCGGCCACACTCGTCTGCACCCCGCTACGCACGGCGAGCGTCGCGGAGAACATGCGCGCCACCGTGCCCACGTCGAACCACTGCGTGCCGGAGGGCAGCGGCGCGATACGCAGGCGCTTCTCGTCGAGGTAGCTCTGCAGCGCATCGGCCACACCAAAACCAGGACCGCCCTCTTCCAAGCGCCGGTAGACCGAGGCGTCGAAAAGAAACAACCCCGGCATGGCAAGGCCCGGCCCGCCGCCGCGCGGAGACTTCACCACGCGCAGGGGGCGGCCGTCTGCCCGCGTCTCCACCACGCCGAACTCGCTCGCGTTGGAGACCGGCGTGGTGAAGACGGAGGCACCGTCCGTCTGGCGGATAAGCTGCACCACCGTCGGGCCGAAAAGCCGGCCGAGAAAGACGTTGTCACCGAGCGCGAGGACGGTGTTCGAATCCTGAGCGAAGTCGCGCGCCCCGCGCAAACCGTCCCCCAGCCCGGTGGCTTCCTCCTGCTCAATGTAGGTAAAGCGCACCCCGAAGTCCGAGCCGTCGCTATAGAGGGCGCGGATCATGGGCAAGGCGTCAGGGCTGGAGACAATAGCGATCTCCCGGATCCCGGATTCAATGAGAACCGAGAGGGGAAAGTGCAGCAGGGGGCGGTCGTAAAGAGCGAGGAGGTGTTTGTTGACCGCCTTTGTCACCGGCCAAAGCCGTGCACCCTTTCCGCCCGCAAGGACGACGCCCTTCCATTCACTACTCATTATCAGAACTCCCAGAAGATTATCGAAAACGAGCAAACACGCATACGCGTTATCCGCAACACTTATATTGGATTTTCCCTAGGAAACGGTGTAATAGATAGTGCGGGGCGACCGCAGGAAAAATCCAACGCCCGAGCCGGGCACGCGTTTCACGCCTCCTCGAAAAACCGCCGGACCGCTCCGACAACCTCCGCGCGCTCCCGATCCGTCAGCTCGGGGAACACCGGAATACTGATGACACCGCGCGCCAGTTCCGAGGAAACCGACACGCTCTCCCCGCCGCGGCCCGTCCCGGCAAAGCATGGTTGCTCGTGGAGGGGCACCGGATAGTAGATCTCCGAGCCGATCCCCGCCGCGCCGAGAAACGCGCGCAGCGCGTCGCGCCGACCCCCGCCGACACGCAGGGTATATTGATTCCAGACCGACTCCATGCCGCCGTGGACCATGGGCAGAGACAACCCCTCGACACCGGAGAGCGCAGCGTTGTAGAAAGCGGCGTGTGCGCGCCGGGCCGCGTGGTAGGCGTCGAGGTGGGGCATCTTCACGCGCAGCAGGGCCGCCTGCAGGGCATCCATGCGGAAATTCCCGCCCACCACGTCATGGTGGTATTTGGGGTGCATGCCGTGGTTGCGCAGGTGCTTCGCGCGCTCGGCGAGTCCGTCGTCGGTCGTCACGAGGAGGCCCGCGTCGCCGAACGCACCGAGGTTCTTCGTCGGATAAAAACTGAAGGCCCCGAACGCGCCGAAGGAACCGACGCGCCGTCCGCCGTAGCGGGCGCCGACGGCCTGCGCGGCGTCTTCGATGACATGAATGCTGTGCTCCTTCGCGAGGGCGGCGAGGCAATCCATGTCGCAGGGCTGGCCGAAGAGATGCACGGGAATGACCGCCTTGGTCGCGGGACCGGCCTTCCGCGCGGCATCGGCAAGGTCGAGGTTGAACGTGTCCGGGAGCACGTCCACCCACACCGGCGTCGCGCCGAGGCGCACGACCGCCCCCGCGGTTCCGAAAAACGTGAAGGCCGGGCACAGCACCTCGTCACCCGGCCCGATGCCCAGTGCCATCATAGCCACCAGCAATGCGTCCGTCCCGGAACTCAGGGAAACCGCGTGCGGCACCTCCAGGTACTCTGCGATCTCGCGCTCGAACGCTTCCACCTCCGGCCCGAAAATGAACTGGCCGGAACTTATGACGCGGTCGTAGGCGGCGTCGAGCCCGTTGCGGAGCGGCGCGTGCTGGCGCTGAAAATCCAAAAGCGGAACAGCCATGCGAGGAATCTTCCCTACTTGTTGCGTAAAGAAAAGCTCTTTCGCACCGCCGCCCGCAGCGCCGCGAGGTCCACCTTCCCCATGGATGTGCGCGGCAGGCGTTCGAGTGCGAGCCACACCTTCGGGCGCTCCTCGGGCGCGAGGCGGGCGCGGGCAAAGGCGTGCCACGCCTGTGCCACCCCGCCGCCCCCTGACTCCACGGCGGCGACCACGCGCTCGCCCCAGTCCGCATCGGGCTCGCCGAAGACAAAAACCCCTCCGATACCCTCCATCCCGGAGAGCACCCGCTCCACCCGATCCGCCGAGACCTTTTTGCCCCCCGTATTGATTACGCGGTCAAGGCGGCCTTCCACGACAAGGCTGCCCGTAGCCGACAAACGTGCCGCGTCCGGTGCCGCCCACGGTCCGGGCGGGCGCGGGTGAAATCCATGCACGTCCAGATACCCCTCGAACAGCGCACCGGAGTCCACCGACAAAGGCCCGCCCCCGCGCACCTCGACCCGCGCGTGCGGCAGCGTCGGCCCGCAACCCTCCACGCCGCGCAGAAAATCCGCCGCCGGCAGCACCGTCACCATCGCCGCTGTCTCCGTCATGCCGTAACACGGCGCGAGGGGCAGGCCGCGCCGCAAAGCCTCCGCACGCATCGCGGATGGCAATGCCGCCCCGCCCACGAGAATCATGCCAAAGTCCCGCAGAAACGTGTCTGCCGCCGGGAGCGCCATCAGCCGCCCCAGCTGCGTGGGCACGAGGGAAAGAGAGGCCGCCGGTCCCGGCGCCGCCGGAAAGCTCCCCGCCAGCCAGGCGCGGTAATCCGCCGCCACCGCCGTACCGCCGCAAGCCGCCGCGCGCAGCAACGGCATCAACCCGCCCACGTGATGAGCGGGCAGCACGCTCCAGTGCTCCCGCACCTGCGGAAAAGCCGCCGCAAACCCGCGCGCCGCCGTGCCCAGCGTCCGCCCGTTGTGCCGGCAAAACCGCGCCCCGCCCGTTGTTCCGCCCGTCGCCAGCCACACAGCACCCGCCGCCCGTGCCTCAGGCCGCGCAAGAACCGCTGCCAAGTCTGCCCGCCGTGCATTGTCCGCCGGATCGGTGAGAGCCGTCGCCCGCCCTTCCGCGACCGCCGCCGCAAAACGCTTCCACACAGACCGCACGCCCGATCCCGAAACCACCGCAAGCCTCGGCGCTCCCCGGCCCGCCTCCGCCACGCTCCCCTCCCGCAACCATGCGGTAAGGTTCGCCGACGGTCTCAACGGCTCGTCAGCGTGTCCCATAGCTCGGCAAGGCGGGCAGGCCCCATGTCCTCCGAAGACAACGAAGGCCCCGCCGGAAAGCCACCGAGCCGGTCGTCAAAAAACGATAGCGTGCCGAAGCCCGCCGCGTCGTTGACGCCCACCGCATCCGCCACGCGCAGGGCGTTGTGGATGCCGAACCCCGTCTCAAAGACCGATGACACGATCATGCGGTTGTTCAGCGGCCCGAGCATCCGCGGCAGTGCGAGGGGATCGCCGATCAACAGCGGCTTCAAAACAATCGGGCCTTTCCACATGCGCGCCGATACCAGCGTCACGAGCTGGCCTGTCGCCGACACCGATTCGTCGAGCGCGAGTTGCGTCTGGAATTCATTAGCGATCTCCGCCGCCGTCTCCTCCTCGCCCGACGGGAGCGGCTGCTCCAGAAAGTCCACGCCCGCCCGGCCCTTCAGAAACTCCAACCACATGCGCGTGCGGGCGGCGTCCAGCGCTCCGTTGGCGTCGAGGCGCAGTCGCCCCTCCGGCGGTAAGCCGTCGAGCAACTGGTCCACCACCGCCTGCTCCGTTTCCGCGTCGGTAACCCCGATCTTCAGCTTGAAGCACCGGTAGCCGGAGTCCACCGCCCGCTCGAGACCGAGGATCGCCCGCTCCGCCGCCGGCAGCAGCGCACAGTTGGCAAAGGAATACTCGAGCGCAGGCTCCGAAATCATCCACCGCGCCGAGGCAAGGGCAAAGCGGCAACAGGGCAGATCCCGCGGGAGCCCGTCCAGCATATCATCCGTCACCCGCTCGCCCAGCGAGCGCAATGACTTGCGCGCGCGCACCGTTGATTCACAGCCCACGCGCCGCAACGGCGCTACTTCGCCGTAGCCCACGCGCCCGTCGGCGTCCGTCAGCCGCACGACAATCCCGTCGCGCACCGTCCAAGGCCCGTCGGCGGTATCCAGCGGCTGGCTCAGGCGGCGGCGGTAGCCGCGTGTTTCGATCCGGTATTCCACAAAGTCCTCCCGAAAACTTCGCACGCTGGCACTTTCACCGCACCCATGCAACCGAAAGCTCGCCGCCGCAATGCGCAACCCGCCCGTCAGCGCCGGTGCATGTCAATAGTCATTATCTGTGGGATATTTAAAAAACACATCCACATCCCATAGTTAAAATTGTTGACACCGTATACTCCGGGCATCCGCGCAAAATTCCCCATCGGCCCTTGCGGACGACGGCCCGCCGCGCGTATTGTTTTCAGCTGTTTTGAACTCTGGTTTCACAAGTCTTCCGGTTCTCGCCGCCGCCGTCTGCGCTTGGGCGTCCGCCGTCGCGGCGGACGAGAACCTCGCGACCAACTCCCCCTTCATCCCCGCCGACTTCGAACCGCCCCGCGAGCGGACGGAAGCACCGGAACGGCCCGCGCGCCCCGAGCCTCCGCGCGACCTCGAATTCCGCGGCGTCTACGAACTCGCCGGGACCGTCAAGGTGAACATCCACGACCGCGGCGCGGGCGAGGGACACTGGGTGCGCCTCAACGACACCTCGGCCGACTTCCTCGTCACGGACTTCTCCGAAGAGGACAACAGCGTCACCCTCGACAAATCCGGCGAGCCGACGCAACTGGTTCTCGATTCCTCCCGCGAATCCCCCGGTGCACCCGACGGAAGTCCCCCCGAGACAGGTCCGCCCGAGTCCCCCTCAACCCCGGCAGTCGCCGCGCGCCGCGCCGCGCAACGTCAGCAA
>SLLG01000044.1 GCA_007134215.1 Opitutales bacterium
GTCTTCGCGTTGTTTGGGAATACCCCTAAAGAGGGGGTATTTTCATAAACTTATAGTTTTTATTAGCTAGAATTTATTCTGCAAGTCGCTCATTAACAAAGCCTTTTAGCCGTTAACCCCAATTTGTTTGCCCTGCCGTGCGCGGTTATCATCATCCAAATTGATGAGTGCTATCACAGAGTCGTTTCCATCAGAGGATTTCCGGGCTTTGTACATGCTGCTGGGGGAGTGCCGCTGTCTCGGAGAGTGCAGCCATGCGTGGCCTGCGCTCATGCACCGGCGCCTCGTCGATTGGCTGGGGGTGGGGCTGACGGTTTTATTTGAGGGTGATCGTCACATGGCGCGCGGACGCCCCTCCGCGAAAACCCCGCAAGTCATGGCTTGTGGTGTCGGCCGGGAGCGTCTCGAGGAAATCATGGCTGGTTATTGGCAAGCCGGCGCCCACGCGCGGGATCCGCTCCTGCAAGGATGGTCGGCCCTCAATGGACACTTCGCCGTGCGGCGGCGACAGGATCTCGTGTCGGACGGCTTGTGGTATGGATCGGAAGTCTACCGCGAATACTTCGGACGCGCGGGGGTGGACCACGTCATTCTGGGACGGTTCCGCATTGGGAAAGGCCGCCACATGATGGTCAATTTTTGGCGTGTCTCGGGCGATCCACCCTTCGCGCGGCGGGAGCGTGATTTGATTGTCCGGCTCCTCGAAGAACTGTCCACCCTTATGAAGGATGGGTCCGTTCGCTCTCTTTCCGGTCCCGGTCGTCTTGGCCTCAACGGCAGGTTGCGCCAGACCGTCGATCTATTGTTGGTCGGCAAGAGTGAAAAGGAGATTGCCGAAGCCCTCGGCCTGAGCACACACACCATTCACGGTTATGTGAAAACGATTTATCAACGCCTCGGCGTCCATGGACGCAGCGAGTTGATTCACCGCGTGCGCGAACCGCAACCGGGCGGAAACGGCGCGGAGGCGGGATCCTCGTTCGCCGTGCGCGACGGGGAGCGCTTACGCGCGGACCGTGGACGCGACGATCATGGCGGGCGGATCCCTTGCTAATTCGTGATTGTTGCGTTCAGCAATGGGGTCTCCAGCTACCTTGCGTCGCGGTTGGTGCATACTCTCCCGGCGGCGTTTCCGTTTATGAGTGACCGAATGCAAAAGGCGGCGGTCTGTCGTCGATAACCGGCGCTTATAGGGTTCCGGACAGTGCCCAAAATGATTGTCTAGTGGGATCACCGCGGATAATGATTTCCTGCAGTATAGGGCGGTTCGTTTGGCGAATCGCTTGAGCGATCATAACTGCCGACCAACCGGGAACCCATCATGAACCGTTTTCTCCTGCGAGTGCTGTGCCGGAGTTTCGCACCGGTCTTTTTTCTTCTTCCCTGTGCCGTGGGCGCTGAATTTGCGGGAGGCGTCGGAACGCTTGAGGATCCCTTTCGCGTGGCTACCGCAGCGCAGCTCAATGCTGTGCGCAACCATCTCTCGGGTAGTTTCGTGCAGGTTGCGGACATCGATCTGAACGGTTATGCCGAAGGGGAGGGTTGGGCTCCGATCGGCCCGCGGAGCGCTGAGGCCTTCGGCGGTGTCTATGACGGTGCCGGCCACGTGATTTCAGGCCTGGTTATTATGCGTCCCTCGACGGACAACGTTGGTCTGTTTGGCTATTCCACGGGAACCCTCACGAGGGTTGTTCTGGACGCAGCGGATGTCTTCGGCCGCAATCGGGTGGGAGCGCTGGCGGGGACCAACGCGGGAAGAGTGGATCAGTGTACGGCGAGCGGCAAAGTCGAGGGTAGTCGCTACATCGGCGGATTGGTGGGGGAGACCAACGCGGCAGCGGCGGTCGTCAGCCGTTCGCACTCCAGCGCCATGGTCTATGGAATTAGCGGAGCGGTGTACGCGGGCGGTCTTGTCGGGGCAAATTCCGGAACCGTGGAAGCCTCGGCTGCCTCGGGAGCGGTTGTTGGGACCGACCTGCGCTCGGGCGGCGGACTGGTGGGGCACAACAACGTGGGCGGGCGGATCGTCGATTCCGAGGCCACAAGCGCCGTCTCGGGCGGAAGAGAGATCGGCGGCTTGGTGGGTGACAACCGCGGTGAACTGAAGCGCGTGCAAGCCGCTGGAGCGGTCAATGCCATTGGGATCCGCGTCGGCGGTCTTGTCGGGCACATGGACAACAGCTCCCTCACGGATGGCGTCGCCACGGGAAATGTTCGGGGGGGGACCAGTGTCGGCGGTCTGGTTGGCTCCATGTGGGGACGGGATGCTCTCATCTTGCGGGGGCGTGCTTCAGGGGTGGTCGTGTCGGAGGGTGTGTCCGGAGGCCTCGTCGCTCTGGCAACGGGCACTGTTCGGGATTCTTCGGCTTCAGGGCGGGTGGTCGGCTTCAACAGGGCGGGGGGAGCGATTGGTGAGAATCGTGCCACGGTCGAAGGATGCTCGGCATCGGGAGACGTTGTCGGAGCGATGATGGCGGGCGGATTTGTCAGCGAGAATGAAGGGGATATTCGGAACGCCTTCGCTTCGGGGAATGTTTCCATGGTGGATGACGCCCTTTCGCCGATGTTTTTCGGGGGATTCGCCGCGACCCACAGCGAGACATTTGTCCTGGAGAATGTCCACGCCACCGGAAACGTGGAAGGGCGATCAGTCGTAGGCGGGCTTGTCGGGATGAGTTCCGGAACAATTGTTCGCGCCTACGCGTCAGGCGAGGTTCATGGAGAATCCTATGTTGGTGGCCTTATCGCAATGCACGGGGGCATTGCACGCGAGGTGTGCGCGACGGGCGCAGTGTCTGCAGATGAGCTCTGCGGCGGATTGATCGGGTCCTGTAACGGTGTGGTGGAAAACGCCTTTGCATCCGGCGCCGTGTCCGGTGGCAAGCAAGTGGGCGGACTCATTGGCATGGTGGCGGGATCCTCGATCCGAAATGTTTATGCCAGAGGCCTCGTCACTGGAACCGCGAGTGTGGGAGGTCTGATCGGCATGGATCTATTGGCCAACCTTGGGGGCGGCGATGGTGAGATCACTGGCGCCTTCTGGGATGTAGAGTCGACGGGCCAGACGGCTTCCGCTGGAGGCGAAGGCTTGAGCACAGAGGCAATGCGGCGCATAGAGGCCTATACCGGATGGGATTTCGAAACAGTCTGGGCGATCTTTGATGGCGAAAGCTACCCATGGTTGCGGCAGGTTCCGGTCTTCGGCGATGCGCGGATTGTCACGCCGCGTCGCTCAGGCATGATTGTTCGGGGCGACTCGCTGCGATTCCGTGCCGCGCCGGTCCGCGACCCCGCAGTGTTTCATGAATGGGCCGTTTCGGACGGGCGCCTCGCTCATGGCGTGAACCCAGGGCGCATCCACTTTCCGGAGGCGGGCGAGGTTTCGGTCGTCCTCTCCCTGAAGAGGAGCGGTCACGGGTTGCCCGGCGTCGACGAACGTGTGTTTACGGTGATTGACGATGCCCCATCCCATCCCGATCTCTCGGTGACCGGATCGTCGCTGGCAACGGAGATCCTCCCGGGCCGCGAGGCGGTCTTGAGGTATTCTGTCGTGAACCAAGGGGACGCGACGACGCCTCCCCAGTCATGGCAGGACGCGCTCTACCTCTCCTCCAATCCCTACCTCGAAGCCGACGACGCGGAGCTGTCCCGCGTTTTGGTCGAGCATACCCTTGTTCCCGGAAGCGGCTACGTGGGTGAGCTTGCCTTTGTCATTCCTGCCGAGTGGACGGGACCCGCATACTTGATCCTTAGTATCAACGACGAATGGGCCTTTCCCGAGCGCCAACGCCTGAACAACGAGCGTGCACTGCCAGTTGAGGTGGCGCTACCGCTCCTTGTGGAGGACACGGAACGCCGTCTGACTTTAGCTCCCGGAGTATTCGAAGATTACTTCCGGTTAAACCTGCCGGAGGGCGGCAATCTCCTTATCCGGTTGGACGCGCCCGACGGCGTCGAGGCACACCTTTCCCGTGGCCAGCTTCCACGCCAGGCGGTCCATGACTACCGAACGCAGGACGGTTTTCTCCTGATTCCCGCGGCAATCGCGGGCGACTGGTACCTGCTCGTGAGCGGTCTGGCGACGGCGCCCGGCAGCTACGGGATCGTATTTGAAATCGTAGATCTCCATGTCGCAAGCGCCGCGCCCGCCCGGCATCTCGCGGGTGAGGTGTTCAGCCTCGAAATTACGGGAGCCGGTTTCGAGGGTGCCACGGAGGTCGAGCTCGTAGGAATGGACGCGATTCCCCGAGCGGCGTCGTCTGTCGCTTTGCAGGGCTATGCCCGGCTGACGGCCGCTTTTGCCGCGGGTTCGGTTCCGGCAGGTGTATATACGCTGCGTCTTCGCCGCGAGGGGTCTGCTGTCGCCGAGCTCCCGCAGGCGGTGGAAATCGTCACCTCCGGGGAGGCGCGGTTGGAGACACGGTTGATCCTGCCTGCATCGTTTGCTTACAACGCCCCCGCCACTGTCTATGTGGAATACACAAATACCGGTGATCTGGCCATGGACGCGCCCCTTCTCGGCGTGACAGCGGAGCAGGCGGGTCGCCGCGCCGCGTTCATCAGCTTCGATCCCGCAGACCTCCATTTGCGTTTCTGGTCAGCCGCCACGTCTGAGTTGATTGAGCATGAGTTGTGGTTCTTCGGTCATGGCGCCGTCGCGGGCAAACTGCAGCCGGGTGAACGGGGCCGGGTAGCGGTCTACTACCTCGGTTGGCTTCCGCCGTGGGATCGATCCAACCCACCCATAGAATGGATCGTGGGATTGGCGGGAGAATTTGAAGACAGCGACAGCGCCGGCCAAGCGGGCTTTTCCGTCCAATCCGTCGCGGGTTGGGATGCGATGGCCGAAGAGGCGCGGCCCCGCGGGGTGGGGGACGAGGCATGGGCAGTGCTTTGGAGCAATCTGATGGCTTCAACAGGGGAAACCTCGGCGGGCTTTACGGCCTTGCTCAGTCGCTACGCCGAACACCTCGACCGCCGCGGCGCGCGCGCAACGAGCATGAACGATCTTTTTGCCCTCGCCTTGCGCGAGGCAGACGGGTTGAGCCCGTTCACGATTCTTGCCCTTGCCCGCGATGGTTATGTCGAGGCTCCGGGCATGCAGCTTTCCCTTGAGCGGGTCTACCTGCAATCCATCTCGCGCCGCTTTGAGTTGGGGCCGCTCGGACGCGGATGGGCCCACAACTGGCAGGTTTCCCTCGAAGCCGACGAGGGAGGCGCTATTGTAATCACCGACCACACCGGGACTCCGCGCTTCTTCGAACCCGACAAACGCTTGAGGACCCGTTTTCTCGCTCCATCGGGCGAATGGGGGATGCTCTACGCCATCGGTGACGGGCGCTACCGCCTGCGTGAGCCATGGGGAGAGTTTCTGGTGTTCAATGCCAACGGTCAGCTCGCCTATATCGAAGACTTGAACGAAAATCGGATTTCCTGCGAGTACGCGGGCGGACGATTGAGCCGGCTCGTGCATTCCTCAGGACAATGGCTGGAGTTGGCCTACAACGCTGCTGGGCGCCTCACTCGCATAACTACGGATTGCGGGCGCGAAACCGTCCATACCTACGACGGAGAATACCTCGCGGCCACGACCGACGCCTCCGGCGGTGTGACCAACTACGCCTACCGGCGCGGCTTTGGGCACGATCGCCACGCCTTGTCCGGGATTACCTTTCCGGATGGCACGCGCCGTTCGTTTGTTTATGACAGCCGCGGCCGGCTCACGGCCAATTACCTCAACGACGGCGACGAGCGCACCGACTTCAGCTTTCCCGACGTTGCCACGGTGGAAATGGTTTCTTCCGGTGGAGGGGGAGGCACTTTCTTTTTCGACAAGGGATCGCGTATTCTTGCAATACGTGATGAGAGGGGTTCCGTCAGCAGTTTCCACTACAACCGATTCGGTCAGCTGGAAGGCGTGACCGACCCGGCCGGCAAGATGACGACCTTCGCCTACGCGGGCCTCAATCTATCGGAGATGACCGATGCGCTGGGGCGCCGCATGCGCTTCACCTACTCGCGAGACCTGAACCGCCTCCTTACGGCCGAAGACCAGCGCGGAAACCGCCTCCTTTTCACGTATGACGCTGCCGGCAATTCCACAAGCACAACCTTCGCGGATGGGAGCCGCGAGGATGCCGCGTATGACAGCCTCGGCAACATCCTCACCTGGACCAATCGCCGCGGCCAGACGACCCGCTACACCTACGATGCCGCCGGTCGCGTTACGGGCGAGTTCTTCGGCGGGGCGCAGATAGCCTCATACGAATACGATTCCCATGGCGACATGATCCGGGCGGAGAATGCTCTCGGCGTGGTGGAAGTCATCCGGGACGCGGTGGGAAACCTCTCCCGCCTCAATCTCCCCAATGATCTCTGGATGGAATTCAGCTACGACACCGCGGGTCGGCGCGTGTTCAGCATCGATGCGACAGGGTTCCGACTTAATTACGCCTACGATGAGGCCGGACGCCTGCACCGCCTCAGCGATGAGAGCGGACGCGAATGGGTGCGCCACAGCTACGATGCTGGGGGCCGTCTCGTGCGCGTTGATTTCGGTGGCGGCGCCCGGACCGAATATAACTACGATGCCGTGGGCCGCCTTGTCTCGGTCGTCAACCGCACTCCAAACGGTTCTTTGCTGTCGCGCTTTGACTACACCTATGATTCACGCGGACGGCGGACTGTGGCGGATACTCACTACGGGCGGTGGACCTACGCGTATGATGATCTTGGTCAACTCATCCGTGCAACCTTGGCATCGGCGGATCCCGCCATTCCAGATCAGCTGGTTGAATACGCCTACGACGCTGTGGGTAACCGGGTGAAAACGATCCTGAATGGCGAGCGCGTCGACTACACAGTGAATCAGCTCAATCAATACACCCAGGTGGGTGACCGTGTTTTCACCTATGATGCCGACGGAAACCTCACGGGCGAATCCGGGCCGACAGGGAGCGTGAGCTATCACTACGACCATCAGAATCGTCTCGTTGGTATGACCGCGCCCGGATCGTCGTGGACAATCGGCTACGACGCAATGGGGCGGCGGGCGCGGGTGGCCGGTCCGGAAGGTGTTCGCCTCATGGTTGAGGACCCGGCCGGATTCGGCAACCTGTCCTCGATTCACGATGGCAGTGGAACGCTTCTGCAGCGCTTCATCCATGGCTTTGGTCCGGTTTCAGGCATCGGCGCAGACGGCGGAGAGTTTCACTTCACATTCGATGCCCGGGGCGACCTCAGCGAGGTCTTTTCCGGGAACAGCATTCTAAATGCCTATGCCTATCTGCCCTTTGGCGAGCCGATCCTTGCCATGGAATCGATCGATGTTCCGTTCGGGTTCTCGGGACAGTTCGGCGCAGCGTCCGGCTACCCCCACGGAGTGCATATGCGTGCGCGTCTCTATGATCCGTCCCTTGGGCGCTTTCTTTCGGCCGATCCCCTCGGCCTTCATGGGGGCGAATTCAACTTTTATCGCTACGCAATGAACAACCCCCTGTCCTTCGTGGACCCCTATGGCTTGTTCAGCATGTGCACGGTGGCGGGAGGCGCACTTGATATAAAGGGCGGAGCCTCGAAGGTCATGCTCGGTTCAAAGTTGATTGCGATCGGCGCCGCCACGGCACCTGCGGGGGTAGGATTTGTCATCATGGGAGTAGGGGCGGGTCTGGCGTTCTGGGGAGGTTACGACATCGCCAAGGGCGCGCACACAGTTGCGGAAGGTTTCGGCGGCAAGCAGACCTCGTTCGGGGGGCAGGTGAATCCTTATGGCATGGGTTCGGCCAACAGCCTTCTCGACCCCACAAACAACCGCATCAACCCGCGCGCCGCCGCCCGCCCGGCCGCGGGATCGTATTTCAAGGGCCTGCGCAACCGCGCCATCGTCGGGGGTTTCTGTTCCCTGGAGAACGCCCTTGCCTCCGGCCTGCCCCTCAACGA
>SLLG01000186.1 GCA_007134215.1 Opitutales bacterium
AAAAAAAAAAGCGCCCCTCCCCCGGCGTGCGGGAGAGGGGCGCGAAAAACGGGTGGTTCGCCCGGGGAGGGCCGCCTCAGATAGCGCCGTCGCCTGTCTCGTCCGTGCGGATCCGCACCGCTTCCTCGATCGGCAGAACGAAGATCTTTCCATCTCCGATCTTCCCGGTCTTGGCGGCGGATTTGATCGCTTCGACGGTCTTGGCGACGAGGTCGTCCGAGACGGCGATGTCGAGCATCACCTTGGGGAGGAAGTCCACCGTGTATTCCGAACCGCGGTAGATTTCCGTGTGACCCTTTTGGCGACCGAAGCCTTTCACTTCAGACACCGTCATTCCTTCGACCCCGATTTCGGAGAGGGCTTCCTTCACTTCCTCGAGCTTGAAGGGTTTGATAATGGCTTTGACCAATTTCATAGGTTCTCAGCTTTCTTATTAGCGTTGCATATTGAGTTCAAGTCCTGATTTCAGCGGGTTTTCATTTGGAAGTCCGCATAGGCTTCCTGACCATGCTCGCCGAGGTCAAGCCCTTCGGCTTCCTCGTCTTCGCTCACACGGACGCCCATGACAACTTTCACAATGCTGAAGATGACGAAGGCCGAGACAAAAGCGGCCGCGCTCACGGCGAGCGTGCCGATGAGCTGGACTCCGATGCTCACTTCGCTGTTGAAGATACCCACGGCGACGGTGCCCCAGATGCCGCAAACGCCGTGCACGGAGATGGCGCCGACCGGATCGTCGATCTTGATCTTGTCGAAGAAGAGAATCGCACCCACGACGATGGCGCCGGCGATGCCGCCCATGATGATGGCCGCGCCCGGGCCGACAGCGTCCGCCCCGGCGGTTATGCCGACAAGACCGGCGAGAACGCCGTTGAGCGCCATGGAGAGGTCGGGCTTCTTGATTACCGTCCACGAGACGAGGATCGAGACAAGCGCGCCGGCACTCGCGGCGAGGGCGGTCGTCGTGAAGACGAGCCCGAGATCGGCGGGCTCCGCCGAAAGAACAGAGCCGCCGTTGAAACCGAACCAACCGAACCAAAGGAGGAAGACCCCGATGGTTGCGAGGGCAAAGTTGTGCGCCGGGATCGGACGGATCTTGCCGCCGGGCAGGTATTTCCCGGCGCGCGGCCCGAGAATCATCACGCAGGCAAGGGCGCCGAAGCCGCCGAAAGCATGCACCACGCTCGAACCGGCGAAGTCATAGAAGCCCATGGCGTCGAGCCAGCCCTCGCCCCAGTGCCACGAGCCAATCACCGGATAGGCGAGCGCCACGAAGACAACGACAAAGACCATGAAGCTGGGCAGCTTTACGCGCTCCGCCACCGCGCCGGAGACAATGGTCGCACCCGTGGCCGCGAACATCGCCTGGAAAATAAAGTCACCGAAGGCCGTCATGGCGAGCCCTACGCCCCCGTAGCCGAAGGTCGCGTCCTCGTTCAGGTCGCCGATCCAGCCGCCGATCCCGAGAACATTCGGGATGATCCAGTCGGCCGGATAGTGCGTGTTGAAGCCGACCAGCGCGTAGGTCACGATGCCCGCCGAGATGATGAACACGTTCTTGAACATGACGTTCACCGCGTTCTTCTGTTGCGTCAGGCCCGTCTCCAGCATCGCGAAGCCGAGGTGCATGATAAACACCATGGCGGCGGCGAGCACCGTCCACAGCATTGAGGTGACGAAGAAATCAAAGGCATACGCATGGAAGCCGTGGCCTTCGACCATTTCGGCGTATTCTTCGTAGAATCCGGCGTCGTCCTCGCTGATTTCCCCGGCGGCAAGCAGGGCCGCCACTTCCTCCGCGGACGGGACGTTTTGCAACGCCATCGCGGGAGAGCTTAACAGCCCCAGGCCGGCTACCCCGGCGAGGAGGAGCCAAAAGAGGCGCGTTTTCTTCAATATTCCGATCATAATGGTTTTTTCTTATTGGGTTAGCCTATCGGTGAGCGGAACCCGTCGAGGTTCCGGAGCACCCCAAAAAGCAACCCCCGTGCCAACACGGGTAAACTGATCAGAAAATCCTCTCCGGCAGATACCGCTTTGCCGGAAAACCGGCGGATTCACCCGCAAGCGACTGTATAACAGCCAATTACAAAGCCAAACCAAGCACGCCGTCCCGGCACCTCAAAATTGCAGGTGCCGCACGGTCTCGCCGTTTTCATAGAGATGCCGCATCGCGTCGATGCCGATGCGCAGGTGGTCGTCGACGAATTTTTGCGTCACTGTGCGGTCGGAGATTTCGGTCTTCACGCCTTCGGGCACCATCGGCTGGTCCGAGACAAGGAGCAGCGCGCCCGTCGTCAGGTGGTTGTGGAACCCCACGCTGAAGATAGTCGCCGTCTCCATGTCGATACCCATAATGCGGTTGCGTTCGAGGTAGTGCTTGAAGTCGTCGTCGTGCTCCCACACGCGGCGGTTGGTCGTGTAGACAGTCCCCGTCCAGTAGTCGCGCGCATGCTCGCGGATGGCAAACGAAAGGGTCTTCTGCAGGGCAAAGGCCGGGAGCGCCGGAATCTCCGGCGGAAAGTAGTCGTTCGAGGTCCCTTCGCCCCGGATCGCCGCGATGGGGAGGATGAGATCGCCGAGCCGGTTGACCTTCTTCAGGCCCCCGCACTTACCGAGAAAGAGAACCGCCTTGGGCGAAACAGCCGTCAGCAGGTCCATGACCGTCGCGGCGTTCGCGCTGCCCATGCCGAAATTGATGATCGTCAGGTACCCCGCCGTCGCCGTCCGCATGGGGCGTCCCTCCCCCCGCACCTCGACGCCGTGCCAGTCCGCGAACTTCGCCACATAGTCGTCGAAGTTGGACAGGAGTATGTATTCCCCGAAATCCTCCAGCGGCGTTTCCGTGTAGCGCGGCAGCCAGTTGCGCACAATCTCACCTTTGCTTCTCATGCCCGCCGGTCATACACTGCAGCACGGTAAAAGCAACAGTAAGCGACCCGCGGGGGGGGGAGCGTAGCACCGCCCGCCTACGCCAGATCAATCCCCACCGGACAATGGTCGGATCCCGCCACTTCCGGCCGGATGAAGGCGGAGCGCAGCCGCTTCTTCAGCCGGTTGGAAACGAGCACGTAGTCGATTCGCCACCCGACGTTGCGAGCACGGGCACCGCCCCGGTAGCTCCACCACGAATAATGGCCCGGACCCGACTCGAAAACGCGGAAGGTATCCAGAAACCCGGCGTCAAGATGCTCCTCGAAGGCCGCCCGCTCCTCGTCGGTGAATCCCGCGTTGCCGCGGTTGGCGGCGGGGCGGGCCAGATCGATCTCGCGGTGGGCGACATTGAGGTCGCCGCAGATAACGACCGGCTTCTCCGCGTCGAGACGCACACAGTGCTCCCGGAACGCCGCGTCCCAAACCTTCGTGCGGAAGTCGAGCCGCGAAAGATCGCCGCGCACATTGGGCGTGTAGACGTTGACGAGGTGGTAATCTTCGAAAGTGCAGGTAATCACCCGGCCCTCCGCGTCGCCCGTCGGCTCGCCGATACCAAGGTTCACCTCGAGCGGCTCGCGCCGCGCGAGGACCAGCGTGCCCGAGTAACCCGCGCGTTCAGCGGGATTCCAGACCACCGTGTAATCCTCCGGCCAGTCCGCCGTCACCTGGTCCGCCTTCGCCTTCACCTCCTGCAGGCACAGAATTTCCGCCCCGCAGTCACGGGCGAACGCCGCGAACCCCTTCTTCTGCACGGCCCGCAGCCCGTTCACATTCCACGAAAGAACCCTCACGCGTCTCCCTTCCGCAGCGCCTTCTCCGCCTTCTTCGCCGATTTGCGGGCAAGGAGGCGGCGCAGCTTTTTCCGCTGGTCGGTGCGAACGATGTAGCCCACACAGTTGGCCGACCCGCAGCGGCAGGGATGGTCGAGAAAGTGCGCGATATCGTAGCCGTAATCGAAAGTGATCTCCTCGCCCTTCTCGATCTCCCGCAGCGCATACAAATACAGACGGTCGTCCTCGTTGATGAACTCGCAGTTCGGATCACACGAATGGTTCGCAAGCCGCGCGTGGTTGTAGGGCTTGTCGCCGTCGAGATCGTGTGTGTCCGTCAGCTCAAAAATATACACCGAAGCCCCGCCCGTGCGCAGCGACGCCTCGTGCAGGGCGAGCCCGCGGCGGTTCGACTCCTTCTTCGTCACACGCTCTCCCACATACTCGATCAGGCGCGTGCCCTTGCGGATCAGCCGCCGGGCGAAGAGCCCCCGCCCGTGGATGCGCGAGCTGCGGATCTCGAGGAAGGCGTTGACCCGTTTGGATTGGACGGTTTTGCGCGGAATAAGCATGTCACTCCGATAAAGGAAAAGGGCCGCGGGGTTCAGCAAATCAAAATCCGGCGCTTGCCCCGCTTTTTTTTCCGCGCAGGCTGACGCTATGGATAAGGACAACGCCGAAGCCCTCGTCGAAGAGGCGATCTTTGAGTTCACGATGGGCGGACACGACAAGGCCCTCGCAAAAATCGCCGAAGCCCTCGCGGCGGACCCTGATTCCTTTGCCGCATGGCACGCCAAGGCCGAAGTCCACTTCGACCGACGCGAACTCGACGAAGCCCTCGAAGCCGCCGCGCGCGCCGCCGCCCTCGCCCCCGACGACGTCCACATCCACACCACCCTCTCCCGCGTCTGGATGGAACGCGGCGACAAAGCAAAAGCCGAGCACCACGGCGCGCGCGCCCGCGTCCTCGGCTGGAAAGACCAGCTCAAAGACGGCGACGGCGACGGCATCTGATCACCAAGCGCCCGCCGCGCAGAGAAACACTCCCTGCCTCCCTTACTGGAAATGATTCAAGGCAATCTATCGGAAAATACGAATTAAGTCGTCCATTAATAATCAGTATCCACTTTTGGACAATTTTTAATCTCTAATCTACAATATTGTGTGTGTGCGGGTATAGGTGAGTGGAGCCCCTTTTTCCCACACTGACTTGCCTCGCTCTTACACCGTCGCGATAACAAAGCGTCATGAAAGACTCACCGCCCGACGCCACTTCGAAAGATCCGCCTGCCCTCGCGCGCTCGTTTGTCAGCGCCTTGCTGAAAGCACGCAGCCCTGCCGCGCGTAACAATCTTCTGGGCACGGGCACTGCGCTTCCCTCCGCCGATCCCGCGCCCGCCTTCGAGGCGTGGCTTGAAAGCGTCGTGGAAAGCCGGATTCGGGGACAGTTTCAGCGCTCGAAAGAAGAAGGCCTGACGGTTGCGCTGCGCCACCTCTTCGCCGCGAGCGGCGAGCCCATGCAACTCACCCGCCTCACCGCAGAAGCCGGCGTCACCCGTCTCACCGTGACAAAGCTTGTCGATAGCCTCGCCAGCGCCCGCGTCATTCACGTCAACAAGGCCTTCCATGGCGGACATGCCAGAGAGCTGACGCAGTTCCACTACCCCTATTTGCTCGATTCCGGTCTGGTGTCCGCGGCCCGCGCTTCGCTCGGCCTCGGTCCGCCCACCCATGCGGTGCTGTGGGAACATGCCGCCGTCGCCGCCCTACTCGTCCTGCGCCCGCAGCCGCTCCATTACTGGTTTGAACGCAAGGGCGCGCGCATCCCCTGCGTATGTCCCGCCGAAGGCGGCAGGGTTCACGCCTTTGTTCTCGGGACCGGTGCCGCCGCCTTTGATCCGGAGCCGTTCCGCGCTTTCCGGGTGCTTCATCCCATGGGCAGCAACTTTTTTCTCGTCCCGGAGAATTCGGGACCGGAGGCACGGGAAGCCTTTGAGTTGCCTGTGCGGGTCATCACACCCGCCGGTCTTGCCGCGCTTTGAGGACGACAGCGCACCGGCGGAAGCGGAAGAAAAAAGGCCCCGGCGCAAAACGCCGGGGCCTTGGGAAATTGTCACTCTCCGAAAAAACGGTCAATGCGGCGGCAACATCAATACTTGATCGTGCATCCGTAAGGCCTCGTTTGCGGACGGGCGACTTCTTCTCCGGCCATAGTCGCAGTCAAGGCGGCCATGACAAAGTTTTCAGCACGCTCAATGTCGTCGGAACTCGCCGACGGAATGCTGTCGATGGCCCCGTGGTAGACAATCACACCCTCAGGGTTTATGATAAACATCTCCGGAGTCCGGGCGGCGCCGTAAGCACGGCCTACCGTCCCGTCTTCATCCATGAGCCAAGGCACCTTGACTTTCTTGTCTTCCATATACTTCCGGGTCTCCTCCGGCGTCATATAATCGCGGTGGTTCGGGTTGGAAGAGTTGATTGCGAGCCATTTTACGCCCTTCTCCACGGTCTTGTTCTGAAGCCGCTGCATCTCGCCGGGGTCATAAAACTTCACAACAAAAGGACAGCCCGGATTGACCCATTCGAGGACGACAAACTGCCCGCGGTAATCCGCCAGCGTTACCTCCGTGCCGTGAGCATCGGTGAGCGTGAAGTCAGGAGCCGCATCCCCCACGGAGACAGCGGCTGCTGAAACAGAAGCGCCAAAGAGCGCTGCGACGAATAACAAACGGATTATTTTCTTCATTATACTTGTTTTGTTAGAAGTGAAAAAACCAACATCTCAGATTAAGAAGAGCCCCGGAAGCCGCAACTGATTCCCCCGGTTTTTGATTTCAACGCATTTTGTCGGTCCGAAAAACCATTTCGCCGGTATTGCGGTGCGGCGCAGCGCGGACTTAGCTTCGCCCACCATGGACGATCCCGTCTGGACACAACTTTGCGCGGAGGCCGGACGCGCGGCCGCAAACGAACCGGTGCTCGCGGACCTTCTCCACCGCAGCATCCTCGACCGCCCGGGCCTTGAAAATTGCCTCGCATACCGAATCTCGCGCAAACTCGGACACCACGCCGTCTCCGAGCCTTACCTGCACGAACTCTTCGTCGAGATCCTCACCGCCGATCCGTCCATCGGCGCAATTGCCCGCCGTGACATAATCGCTGTCGACGAACGCGACCCCGCAAGCCGCGGATACCTCTCGCCGGTGCTTTATTTCAAAGGTTTCCAAGCCCTCACCGCCTACCGAGTCGCCCATTACCTGTGGAATCACGGTCGCACCGAAATCGCCCTCTACCTCCAAAGCATCATCTCGCAGGTTTTTGCTGTCGACATCCATCCGGCGGCTCGCATCGGCGGAGGCATACTTATCGACCACGCCACAAGCATCGTTATCGGCGAGACCGCCGTGGTCGAAGAAAACGTCTCCATCCTTCACGAAGTCACGCTTGGCGGCACCGGCAAGGAACGCGGCGACCGGCATCCGAAGGTGCGCTGCGGCGTCCTCCTCAGCGCGGGTGCGAAAATCCTCGGCAACGTCGAAATTGGCGAGTGCGCCAAAGTCGGCGCCGGAAGCGTCGTTCTCAGCGATGTCCCACCGCACGCCACCGTCGCCGGTGTTCCCGCGAAGATCGTACGCCGCGGGGTCGACACCCCCGCCGAGGTAATGGACCACAATATCTGAAGCGCTCTACACGCTCGATCAGTCCAGCTCCTGTGGATCCGGGTCCGGTGCCTCCACAGCCCACGCGCCGCGCCCGCTTCCCGCCACCGCGAAGTCCGTGTGCTTCAGCACCTCCACCGGGCGCGCTCCGGGCGGCCTGCCCAGGCGCGACAGCGCCTCCGCCCCGGTTCCCTCCCGCAACCACGCCGCCGTTCCCAGCACTTTCCCGCGCGTGAAAACGCGCGCCCGCAGGCGCAGCAGTTCGTGCGCCTCCAGCTCGCCACCCGAGGCCGCCGCCTCCGCAAGCGCCACCGGGTCGATCCGCCCGCCCGTCCCGTCGCGCTTCGACGCCGCCCCCTTACCCAGCATCAGCAGGCGGTAGCGCGCCAGCGCTCCGTCCTCTCCGCCCTCACCCGGAAAGCAGCCCGCAAGGGCGCGCCGCAGCTCCGCGTCCGCGCCGCACAGCGCCGCTGCATACCCGCTCCAGCGGTAGTCCTCCGGCAGCTCCGCCAAGCCCGCCCGCACAGGGTTCAAATCGATATATGCCGCCACAAGACCCAC
>SLLG01000113.1 GCA_007134215.1 Opitutales bacterium
CCCGTCGCCGAGCAGCCGTTCTTTGTTCACGCACCGGCCATAACAGTGATAACACGCTGATTCGCCCTCCGGCGCCACCAGCCTTCGTGGGTAGGGTCGTCTGTACATGCCTCCAACCCATGCACACCCACGCACACGACGCAAGACAAATGGCATCCATTTTAGTTTTTGTTTGGAAATAATGGTAAGAGGGAGCATCATATCCTGTGTCCTTCTGAAGTATTCGTTTAACGCATCGAAAAGCATAATCGAATTTTTTGGAGCAATATTAAATTTCTAAATATAAATTGAATGACAGGCATTGATTTTTGGACACGGGATGGACGGGGGCGGTGGAATCAGGGGGCGAGGGCGGCGTGGAGGATTTCGGCGGGGTGGAGGGCGTGGCGGCCGGTGCCGTCGTGGATCTGGTGGCGGCAGGATGTGCCGGGGGCGCAGAGTGTGTGTGCCTCCGGTGTGTCACGCACGGCGGGGAAGAGGACGAGTTCGCCGATGCGCATGGAGAGGGCGTAGTGCTCTATTTCGTAGCCGAAGCTGCCGGCCATACCGCAGCAACCGGAGGGAATGAGGCGCACTTTGTGGCCGGGCGGCAGTTCGAGGGCGCGTTTGGCGGGGACGAGGCCGGCGAGGGCTTTTTGCTGGCAGTGGCCGTGGAGGCGGATGGTGCGGTCGGCGGGGGCAAAGACTTCGCGCGGGAGGCGTCCCGCATCGAATTCACGGACGAGGAACTCTTCGATGAGGAGGCAGTTGGGGGCGAGGGAGTGTGCCTCTGCCTGTGCCTTGCCGCGCAGGAGGACGGGGTATTCGTCGCGGAAGCAGAGGAGGGCGGAGGGCTCGACTCCGATGAGGGGGCGGTCCGCCGTGACAAGGGGGGCGAGGGCGGCGACATTGTCGGCGGCAAGGCCGCGGGCGCGGCGGAGGAGCCCTTTGGAGAGCGCGGCGCGTCCGCTTTCGCGGTGCGGAGGAATGTCGACAGCGTAGCCGAGGGCTTCGAGGAGTTCGACGGTTTTGATGCCGACGGCGGCATCCTGGGTGTCGGTGAATTCGTCGGCGAAGAGCCACACGCTGCCGCGCTTCCCGGCGTTGGCGTGGGGCCGGTGTTTGCGGAACCATCGGCGGAGAGTGACGCGGGAAAGCGGCGGGATCGTGCGTTCGGGGTGGAAGCCGACGAGCCGGTTGAGGAGGCGGCGCAGGGGCGGGCTGCCGAAGAGGGCGTTCCACGCCCATGGGACGGCGGAACCGAGGCGGGCGACGCGGGCGAACGCCGCGACCATGCGTGAGCGCAGGGGTATGCCGTTGCTGTCGTAGTAGCCCTGAAGGAATTCAGCCTTGAGGTTGGCCATGTCGACGGTGGAGGGGCACTCGGCTTTGCAGCCCTTGCAGGAGAGACAGAGGTCGAGAACGTCTTTGATGTCCTCGGAGGCGAAGGCTTCGGCGCCGCCCTCTGTGATGAGGTGGCGGAGCATGTTGGCGCGGGCGCGGGTGGTGTCGCGTTCTTCGCGGGTAGCCATGAAGCTTGGGCACATCGTGCCGCCCGCTTTCTCGGTTTTGCGGCAGTCACCGGAGCCGTTGCACTTTTCGGCAGCGGCGAGCATGCCGCCGGTCCCGGACCAGTCGAAGACGGTGGGCAAAGAAGGCTCCGCCTGCCCCACGCGGTAGCGCAGGTGCGTGTCCATGGGCGGAGAATCGACGATTTTGCCGGGATTGAAAATGTGGAGCGGGTCGAAGGCTTCCTTCACGGCGCGCATCATACCGTAGCAGCGTTCGCCAACCATGAAGGGGATGAACTCGCCGCGGAGCCGTCCGTCGCCATGTTCGCCGCTGAGGGAACCGCGGTATTTTTTGACGAGCGCGGCGATATCGGAGGCGACGCCGCGGAAGGTGCGGCGGCCCTCTTCGGTTTTGAGGTTGAAGAGGGGGCGAGTATGGAGTTCGCCGGAGCCCGCGTGGGCGTAGTAGACGGTGTTGATCTTATACTTCGACTGGAGGAGAGCGTCGAACTCGCGGATGTAGTCCGGCAGGTCGCGGACATCGACGGCGGTATCCTCTACGACTTCACGCGGCTTTGCGTCGCCTTTGATGTTGCTCATCAACCCCTGGCCGGCACGCCGGAGTTCCCAGACCTTGTTGCCGTCTTCATCGCGAAGAACCGGGTAGGCGTACCCAAGACCCGCTGTGCGCAGATCGCGAATGACGGCGTCGAGGGCAGCATCGCGTTCCTCCGGCGAGTCGCGGCGGATTTCCACGACGAGGACGGCGCCCGGATCGCCCTCGACGAAGTCTCGGTTGCGGGACTGCTCCGGGCTGTTGCGGGTGCATTCGAGAATGTGGCGGTCGATGAGTTCGCAGGCGGAGAGATTGTGCGGGAGCGCGGCGAGCGTGGCGCGGAGGGACTCGTCGATGGTCGCGAAGTGGGCGCAGAGCAGACCGGCGTGCGGCGGCGGAAGCGGATCGCACCCGAGGGTGAATTCGACGCCGAAAAAGAGCGTGCCCTCGGAGCCGGCGATGAGTTTGCAGAGGTTGAAGGGTTTGGACGAGTCCGGATCAAAGACCTCCGCATCCATGAGGAGGTCGAGGCAGTAGCCGGTGTTGCGGCGCGGAATGGAAGGGCGGGGAAAGTTTTCGCGGATGGCGCGGCGGTTTTCCGGATCGGTGAGAAGGTCGCGCACAGTGCGGTAGATCCGCGCCTCGAGGGAGTCCGCGGGGCCTGCGCACTTCGCTTCGAAGCCGGCGCGGTCGAGCGCTTCGAAAGTGACCTGCGAGCCGTCGGCGAGGTAGCCGCGGGCGGAGATGAGGTGGTCGCGGGTGCTGCCGTAGACGATGGAGTTGGAGCCGCAGGAGTTGTTGCCTACCATGCCGCCGATGGTGGCGCGGTTGGCGGTGGAGGTCTCCGGACCGAAGAGCATTCCGTGCGGAGCGAGGGCCTGGTTCAGCTCGTTGCGGATGACGCCGGGCTGGACGCGGACGCGGCGGTTTGCGGCATCGATTTCGACGATGCGCGTGAGGTGCCGTGACACATCCACGACGAGTCCGTCGCCGACGCATTGGCCGGCGAGGGAGGTGCCCGCCGCACGGGGGATGAGGGGCACGCGGAAACGGTGGGCGAGCGAAACAATGCGGGCGACATCGCCCTCCGAGCGGGGAAAGGCCGCGCCCAGCGGCATTTCCTGGTATTCGGAGGCATCGGTGGCGAAAAGCCGCCGCGTGGTCTCGTCGAGACGCAGGAGGCGCTCCCGCTCCGAGGCGTCCATCGCTTCGAGGAAGCGGTTGAAAGCGGCATTCCGGTTGGCTGCGGGGGTCGTCGCGGGAGCAGGGGGGCTGGGAGGCATGGGGGTGTTATGTGAGGCAGTCGCGGAATTCCTTGCCGCGGCGGAGAATACTCTTCACGGCGGCGAACTGGCGATTGTGGAGGGCGGCTTTGAGGCGGTGCAGCTCGTCTTCGAACCCCTCGATGGCGCGGAGCGCTTCTTCGCGGTTCTGTTCGAGGATGTCGCGCCAAAGGCCGGGACTTCCCGCGGCGACGCGGGTGGTGTCGCGCAGACCGTTGCCGGCGTAGTGCGGCCAGTCGGCGGGTTTGCCGGCGAGTTGCGAGCTGAGGACTGAGGCGAGCACGTGCGGGAGGTGGCTGATGTGCGCGACAATCTCGTCGTGCTGCTCCGGGCTGACCGTGGCGACGTCCATGCCCGCGTCGCGCCAAAACCGGACGACGCGGTCGACGGCATGCGTCGCGGTGTCGTCAAGCGGTGTGACGAAACAGTGGCGGCCGGTGAACAGCCCGGCGTCGGCGTGTTGCATGCCCGTTTTTTCGGAGCCCGCCATGGGATGGGAGCCGACAAAGGTGCGGCCGGCAGGCATGGCGGCGGCGGCCTCGCGGCAAATGAGGCTTTTTGTGCTGCCGACATCGGTGAGGATCGCTCCTTCGCAGCAGACGGGCGCGACGCGCGCGGTGAGCCCGGCGATGACGGAGACGGGCGTACAAACGACGACAAAGTCGGCATCCCGCGCGGCTTCTTCGGGCTCGGCGAGGGCCTCGTCGCACCATGTGCTTCCCTCGCAGGCCTGCCGCACTTCGGCGCGGCGCGCCCAGACGGTGATCCGGCGGGCGAGACCCCGCCCGCGCGCGTTCATGGCGAGGGAGGCGCCGAGGAGGCCGGGGGCGAGGATGGCGAGTTTGTCGAAGGGCGGGCTCACGTTGGACAGGATGAAGCTTGAAGGGACGAAGGTCATGCGCATGGTTTAGGGATTCAAGTCATTTCCTCCCTCGTCCCTCTACCTTGATTCATGGCCAAACGAAGTTCAGTCGACCACTACGCGCGGAAGCAGTTTCGCAAAAAACTCCTCGGTGTCTCCGCCATTGTCTTCGCCCTCGCGCTTTTTGCGGGCGGCTTGTATGTGCTGACGCTTCTCGGGCCGCGCCCTGTGACGGACGAGGAAACCGTGCGCCGCGGTGATCCGGCGGACGTCGCGCCGCTGCGGGCGGAGTTGGAGGCGCTCTCGGCCCGCTTGGACGAAGCGTTCGACAGCGGCGAGGTCGACGAAGCCGTGATGGAGGACGTGGACCGCGCTATTGACCTGCAGCGGCGTGTCATCACGCTGGAGGCACTCACGGTGCCCCGCAACGAAGACTCGCAGCGGCTTGACAGCCTGCGCGCCCGGCGCGACGAGCACCGCGGCGAACGCCTCTACGCCGCCTCGATTGAAGCCGAGGAAGCCGCCGAAGCCGCGCTCGAACGCGGCGAGACAGAAGCGGCGGTCGCCTCCTACGAGGAAGCCGCGCGCCTGCAGGAAGAAATCAACATGCGGCATGCGCGCAGTCCCCGCCGCTCGACGGCGCGCCTCACATCGCTGCGCGACACGCTCGTCGACTTGGAGGTGCTGCCGCTTGTCGAGGCGATTGAGGAATACGCCGCGCGGGCGCGGGAACTCGCCGCCGAAGGGGATATTGAGGCAGCGAAAGCGGCGATGCGCAATGCCGTCGAAGGACAGCAGCGCGTCAACCGCGAGCACCGCGACACCCGCTACGCGAGCCTTGGCCATGTGCAGAACCTTGAACGCGAAATGAGCGATTTCGAGGCGCGCGGGTTTTCCGCCGACGTGGAGGCATTGGTCGCCATGGGGCGCGAACACCTCGCGGAAGACAATTTCGACGCCGCGCACCGGCGCTTCCGCGAAGCCCTTGACCGTCAGCGCACGCTCAACGAATCCTTTCCCGCGAGCACCTATGCCTCCCGCCGCGCGGAGGAAGACCTCACCGTCCTCGTGCAGACAGCGGCCAGCGCGGAGGCGGCCCGCCGCGTCACCCGCGCCCAGACACAGGTCGACGCGGACCTGCGCTCGCGCCGGGTGAACAGCGCTTCGTCGCAGGCTCCGGCGGTCTTCCGCGACGTGCGCGCGCTGCACGAGACTTTCCCCCGCAGTCAGCTGGTGAGCGAGGAAATTTTGCTGAAGGCACGCTACCTCAACGCCATGCGCGAGGATTTCGCGGCCATTCAGGACAGCGTCTACGCGCGGCTCGTGGAGGTTCCCGACCACCCGCACCTGCGCATGCTTTCCGTCGAGGTACCGCAGGGACTGTATGCGCGGGTGATGGGCGCGAACCCGTCGACGCGCCGCGGCGACCAACTGCCGGTGGAAACGGTGACGCAACGCGAGGCGATGGAGTTTTGCGAGCGACTGGGCTGGATCCTCGCGCGTCCGGTGCGCCTGCCGACCCGCGACGAGTTCGAGGCGGCCGTCGGTTCGATGCGCGGTGTCGATGTCAACCGCATTGCGTGGAACAGCCAAAACTCCGACCGCGAGACCCAGCCGGTGGCCACCCGCGAGATGAACGAGCACGGCTTCCACGATCTCCTTGGCAACGTCGCCGAATGGACCGGCGAGACCAATCCCGTCAACCCGGCGGAAGGGATTGTCGTGGGCGGTTCGGTGCGCGACAACCCGCTGCGCCTCAACCGTATGCCGGTGGAATACCACGGACGCAACGACCGCACGCGTATCATCGGGTTCCGCTTTGTTGTCGACATGGAGACGACGCCCGCGCCCGTCATCGACGAGGCCGCCGTTTTCGCCGCCGATGACGACGCCTGAGCACTCGCCGGGTGACCCGCCCGTGCCGCCGCCGGATGAAGAGACGCTCCGCCGCGCGCGGCGCGACCACGCGCTCATCCTTCTCGCCGCCTTCGTCTTTCTCCTCCTGCCGCTGATCGTGCTCGCTTGGTATGTGAAGGGGTGAGGGGGCGTGAGATGGGCCCGGTGCGCCCTTTGGGAAATCCTCGGTCCAAAACGACGGTGAAGCCGGGTCCGGCCGGGGAGTGCCCGTGAAAATTCCACTCAATCCGCGGGAAGGAATCCCCCCGCTTGGGGCCGCGAGCGGAGAAGAAAAAGAGGAGGAGGAAGACGAAGATTATTTTGTGACGGGACGGAGGTAGCGGAGGGCGCGGCGGCCGAGGCGGCGGGCGACGAGGCCGTTGACGGTTCCCTCGGCGACGCGGGTGCCGATGAGCTTGCCGGAGGCGCGGGCGAGGTTGTTGGAGAGGAAGCCGGACATCTCCTCGGCACCGCTTTCGAGGACTTCCTGGGCCTGGCTGGCGACATAGGTCTGGAAGATGACGATGCCGAGGAGGAGCGCGATCTGGGCGCGGTGGATGCGCCGGTTGTAGAGCAGGGCGAGGTCGTGCAGCATGCGCGCGGTGTTGTAGAGGACGGCGAGCGCGTCGATGAGGGGGAAGGGAGAGATGGCGGTTTTGAGGCCGATGATTTTGGTGTAGTGCCAGATCCGTTCGTTGGCGACGGCGTCAAGCGGGCGGAGAACGCCTTCGCGCAGATCGGCGAGCCAGCGTGCGGACTCGACGGGGGCGGGATCGGTGAGGGCGCGGGCGGCCCCGAGAACGGCTGCGGGCGGCCGCGGTGCCTTGGCGGGCCAGAAGACTGCCCATTCCGTCTCGAGGCGTGCGCGGTCTTCGTGGAGGCTCCGGACGTAGGGCAGGAGCGCTTCGCGCGCTACGGCGGCGTCGCTGTCGGAGGGCCGGTCCGCCTCGGCGAGGGGGGCGGGAAGCGTGATCTGCGGAAGCGAACGAAGCCGCCACCAAAGGCGGATTCCCTGGAAGACGACGCGAAGGAGGAGGACGGTGAAGAGCGCGAGGAGTATCCAGAAAGGGATTTGCAGGGCGAGCGGCAGCGTTTCGAGGCGCATGTAGAGGTCGATGGCCACGACATACGCCATGAGCCCGGTGAAGAGGACGAGGAGGGCGACAAGGAGCACGGCACCCCGGCCCCAACGCAGCGCGCGGCGCAAGGCACCCTGCACGTTGTCCTCCGTCCCGGCGAGTTCGCCGCCGATCTCACCGGGGTCGCTGCTCTCGGTCCCGGCGGCGTGGAAGGCGGCGCGTTCCTCCGCACTGAGTGGTTGCGAGGACCGGCTCGGGCGCGTCGGGTTGTTGTAGCCGGTGTCGTCTTCGCGTGTCGCGGTTTCTTTGGTCATGGGAGGAGGAATTGGAAGAGGGTGTCGAGGCCGGCCTGGGCGGGCGGGCGGCGGCGGTTGGGCGAGAGGCGGGGAAGAACGTCCTCGAAGCTGTAGGCGGCGGGGTCCCAGTCGTCCGGCCACGCGGGGGGCAGGCGGGAGACGTCGTAGTCGTGTGGGTGGCGTTCCCCCGGGGCGGCGCCGGCCTCGCGCGCGGGAATGCCGCGGAGGCGGTCGTCCTGCGATTCGGTGGCGCGCACGGCCGCACAGGTGAAGAGTTCGATGCGGGCGGACGCGCCGGCGTTGCGCAGGACGGGCGCGGCCAGCTCGCGCAGGAGGTGTTTGAGGCGGTCGGTATCGGCCGGATGGATACGGTCCGCCTGGGTTGCGGCGAGAGCGACGCGGTTGACGCCGCCGGGCCGCCAGTCCTCGCGGAGGAGGAGCGGGAGAACGCGGTTGCCGAGCGCGCGGGCGGAGCGGGTGAGGAGATTCGATTCGGCGAAACACCCGGCGAGGACGTTTTGCAGGAGATCGGCGGTGTCGTTGAGCGCGCCCACTCCGCTCTGGAGGATCTCGGGAATGTTCGCGAGAAAGGCGATACGGTCGCAGCGCTTGAGGGCGGCGAAGAGGGGCTCGACAAGTTCGCGGCGGTAGGCGTCGTAATTCGCCGAATACACGCGGGCGATTTCCGGATGGCGGCGCTGCTCTACACTGTCGAGGGGGGCGAAGGGGCGCTCCGCGTCGAGCCCGCATAGCCGCTGCGCGGCGAGCGTCTCCGGATCGGCGTTGCGCGAGGGGGAGTCCCCCTCCGGGCCGAGAGCAAAGGCGGAGGGCGAGATGAGGATGCGGTAGTCCGCGATCATGACGGCGAGAAGCCGCTTGTAAGCGCGGGCGACGCTCTCCGCCGTGGCCTGCGGATCCATGCGCGCCCTGCGGAAGGCGGCGACGGCCCCGCCGTGCGCGGCACTGGCGAGGAGGGTGCGCTCCATCGTGCCGGACCATTCCCCGAAGGAGCGCCCGGCCATGGCGGCGTCGGCGAACCGTTCGCCCGGAAAATCGAGAAAGGTGAGCAGCAGCGGCACGCGCAGGCCGAAGGGGCCGGCGTTGACGCTCATACGCACGCGGATCTGGTAGGCGTCGCGGGTCTTGCGCGGCCATGCGGCGGCTTCGGTGAGTTGGGCGCGAAAGGCTTCGTAGGGAAAGCGCGCCGGGGGCTCGGGGAGCGGTTCTTCGGCGAAATCGCGCAGATCGAGGGCATTTCTCTGGAGAAGACCGTTGTCCGTGAGCCGGAATCGCCGGGCGTCGAAGTGGCGCAGGTGGTCGAGAAGCGAAGTGAGGAGGACGGATTTGCCCGCCCGGCTCCCGCCGACGACGCCGATGCGCGCGGCGCGCTCGAAAGGATTGCCGGGGCGCAGGTCGCGGAGAAAGTCCGCGACATCGCGGGCTGTGTCGGGACGCGTGCTCATCGTTGCGCGCCATTCGATCCCGCCGGACCGCGAAAGACAACGGTATTCCGGGTCAGCCCGGCAGATCGGGCAGCGGCGCGGACCCCGTTTTTTTTCCCGCCGCGGGTTCCGTGTCGTCCGGGATGAAGGGCTTGGGGAGAAGGACGGCACCGAGGACGGCGACGAGCATCACGCCGGCGGCGGCGAGGTAGGCGAGGGTCGACCCGAACTGCCAGAAGAGAACGGCGGCGAGAAAGGGGCCGACGGCGCGCGCGAGGGCACCGTAGGCACGGAAAGCGCCGAGGTGGCGGCCTTGCTCGCCCTTGCCTGAGTAGAGCGAGACGAGCGAACTGAGCGTCGGGCTGGTGAGCCCGATGCCGACAGCGAGCAGGCCGAGGCCAGTGTAAAACGGCACCGGCTCATGGGACGAGGCGAGGGCGACGAGCCCGAGAAAAGAAAGGAGCATCCCCGCCATGGCCATGGGAATCTCTCCCGTACGGCGGACAAAACGCCGCACAATGAAGCCCTGGGCGAGCGCGAGCATGAAACCGATAAAGAGGAACATCCAGATCATGTCGGGCGGGTGGTAGAACAAACGCTCCACGGCGAGAAAAGTGAGCGTGAACTCCATCCCCGCGAAAGCGAGCATGAGGACGAAATACACGCGGCAGGCGAGGCGCGCGGCGGGATTGGCGACACTGCCGATGAGGCGCGGGTCGGCGCGCACGGCGCCCCCGGATTCGCCGCTTGCGGGGAGCGTCTCGCGGAAGTGCAGGAGCACCCAGAGAAAGTTGGCCGTGGCGAGAAAGAGCGCGCAGAGGGCGGGAAAAGAGAAGGGATTGATGCCGAGGGCCGACGCGCCGGGATACACCCGTGTGAAATCGACGAACGTGGCCAGCCCGCCGATCGCCGGACCGATGACGAAGCCCAGCCCGAAAGCGACCCCCACGAGCGCCATCGCCCGCGTGCGTTCGCGCCCCGAGGTGACATCGGCCACGGCGGCCGTTGCGACGGCGATGTTCCCCGCCATGATCCCGCCGAGCGCGCGCGCGAGCACGAGGAGCAGAAAGCTGCCGCTGAAGACCCAGAGCAGGTAGCTGAGGGCCGTCCCGCCGACCGTGAAGAGGAGCACGCGCCGACGCCCCACGCGGTCGGAAAGCCGGCCCCATAGCGGCGCGGCGATGAACTGGAGAAAGCTGTAAATGCTGCCAAGAACACCGCCGAAGAGCACCGCCGTGACAAACGCGCTGTTGTGCACCGGCGCGAGGCCCTCAAGGAAGGCGGCCAACCGCCCGATAAGGCTGTCGGGCCCTTCCTGTCCGAGGTAGTGCTCGAGCATCGCCGGAAAGAGCGGAAAAATGATCGAGAAGCCGATCAGATCGATGAGCACGACGAGCAGGATCGCCCCGAGGGAAGAGCGCCCCGCCTTTGGCGTTCCCGCGCCGGTGCCGGCGGCCGCCCGCGCGCTCATGCCCCGTGCGCCTCCGGGTTTTTCGCAAAGCGCGCCTGCAGGGCCGCCGCGACGTTGGGCGGAACGAACTTCGCGATCCGCGCCGTGTCGTAATACGAAACCTGCTTCATGAGCGTCGAACTCGTGAAAAAGTAGCGCGATCCCGGCATGAGGAAAATCGTTTCGATCTCATCGTTGAGGTCGCGGTTCATCTGCGTCATCTGGAACTCGAATTCGAAGTCGGAGACGGCGCGCAGGCCGCGGATGAGGGCGATGGCACCGCAGGATTCGGCGAAATCGACGACGAGCCCGCCGAAACTCGTCACCCGCGCGTTGAGTGCGCCGATGTTGCCGTTGATCATCTCCATCCGCTCCTCGGCGGAGAAGAGCGGCTCCTTCCGTGGATTGGGCGCGACCGCGATGATCACTTCATCGAAGATCCGGCAGGCCCGCCGGAGAATGTCGAGGTGGCCGTTGGTGAAAGGGTCGAAGGTCCCTGGATACAAAGCTTTCCGCATGGAGCCACGCATCGCACACCAGACGCCTGCGGCCCGCAAAACCTTTTTTCGCTTTCGCCGGAATCGTCGGCGGCACGCTGCCCTTCCTCATCAAAAAGCTGTGCAAGGACCCCGCCATGATGACCGGTCCCGTCCTCACCACCATTACGGACATCACGGGCGTGACCGTCTACCTCGGCCTCAGCACGCTCTTTATTGTGAAAATCCTCGGCGCTGGCTGAGGTTGCTTTGCCGGAACACCGGTGTTACGGTTGCGACCGTTATTGGAATCACCGTTATTGAAAATCGAAAGGAGCTATGACAACACAGACACAACAAGCGATTCAGGCGGGGCAAATTCTGGTTGTGGCGGCCAACGCCGGCCACGCGCGCTTTTTCGCTCGCGAGAAAAAATTCAGCCCCCTCCGCGAACTGGAGACGCGCCTCCACCCCGAGTCGCGCATGCACGGACGCGAACTCGACCGCGACGCACCCGGACAGGTCTTCCAGTCCGGCAACCCCTCCGAGGACTCCATGGGCGAGGCCTCCGACTCCAAGCGCCGCGAGGCTGAGAAGTTTGCCCGCGAGATCGCCGCCGAACTGAAAAAAGCCCGCAGCCGCGGCTCGCTCGAGCGCGTTGTGCTCGTTGCCGAACCAAGCTTCCTCGGCCTGCTGCGCTCCAAACTCGACGAACCGACGCGTGCGAAGGTCGTGCTCGAAATTCCCAAGAATCTGGCCACCGAACCGGCCCGCGTGGTCCAGGCGGCCATCGACGCCGCTTTTTGACGATCAGTCGAAGGAGAGAAAGGAGCGGTGTCGCTTCTGCTGGACGGGGGTGAGGGCGGGGAGGTCCTCAAACGGACTCTTGGGGGCGAGGGAATAGAGGAGGCGGCGGACTTCGTGGCGGAAGTCGGTCCAGCGTTCCCAGTCGAGGTCGGGGGCGTGGGCGATCTGGTTGAGTAGGCTGCGCCATTCGAGGCGGGCGCGCTCGATGTCGCCGGCGAGGAGGTCCTCGCCGAGGACGCGCGCACGCAGGGCGGGGTTTGCGGCGAGGCGTTGGAGGGTTTCGGAGGCGCCGTCGCCATAGGTTTCGGGCACGCCTTTGCGGAGGTATCCGGGAAAGGAGGCGTTGCGGAAAGCGAGGCGGCAGGTGTCGCCGAGGCGCGTGGAATAGTCGCCCTGTTCGGTGAAGCGGTGGCCCGCGCGCAGGTTGGCGATGTCGTAGGCGAGTTCTTCGAGGGGGTAGGAGGGATCTTCGAGGGCGGCGGCGACGGCGAGGCCCTCGCCGTGGTTGAAGAAGCTGAAGACAACGCCGCGGCGGGTGGGGCGGGCGTGGGCGTCGATGAGGCCGAGTTGGTACCATGTCTCGGCGGCGGTGCGGCCGCGCGGGCATTCCCTTGAGGCGGCGCCTGCGAAGTGGAGGTTGACCTCGACGGTGACCTTGCGCCGCGGCGGGTTGACGAGGGGCCGCCCGGCGCTGTCGAAAACGGCGAAGGTTTCGGCCCCGCGGTAGTCGAGACGTGCGAAGAGCATGTTGTCGCGCTCCGCGAGGGCGTGGACGGTACCGCCCTGTGCAAGCCGGGGGAGGAGCGGCAGGACGTGGTCCTCGAGCTGGTCGAGCGTCCAGCGTTTGCGGCCGCGCGGGCGGTCTCCGGGCGGCGCCGCGTTCTTGTGGAATTCGCGCAGGGCGGTGTGCGTCCACCGCGTGAGAACAAGCTCGCCCTCGGATTGGTCCTTGCCGATGCGCGCGAGGGGTACTTCGCGTCCGTAAATCTTGCCCTCCCCGGTGTCGATTTTGCAGAGGGTGCCCGCCGTCACCCCGCTCAGGGTGAAGGCCTGAGCAAGAGCGGGCGTCCAGCGGCCCCGCTTGAAGGCGAGGGCGTCGCCGAGGGGGGCGCGGCGCGGACTGCGGAGTCGCTCCCATTCGCCGTCCGGCGTCTTGAATTCCTCGATTTCCTGCAGGCGGGTGGGAGGCGTTTCTTCGGCGGGGGGCGGGCCGGCGGCATGGAACTGCGCGAGCCCGAGGACAACGCGGCGCGGACTGAAGAGCCGGGCGGAAAGATCGCGTGCGGCATCGGCGGGATCGCGGCCGCGTATTGCGGCGGCGTGCATGACGGCGAGGAGGCTGGGCCAGTCGATCCGGTTGGTGCGGCGGAGGGAGAGGAGACGGCTCTCGTTGAGCCGCGGTTTGCCGGGGGCGACGAGGATGAAACCTTTTTTGTCGAGCCCGCGGCGGCCCGCGCGACCGAACATCTGGAGGAGTTCGTCGGGCCGGACAAGGTGGCTGTGGTCCCCGGCCCGGTATTCGCGGTCGGTCACGAGAACACTGCGCATGGAAAAGTTGATACCGGCGGCAAGGCCCATTGTGGCGACGACGACGCGCAGCTGGCCCGCTTTCGCGAGGGGCTCGACAAGGCCCGCGCGCTGGCGGTAGCTGAGACCGCTGTGGTGGAAGGCGATACGCGCTTTGAGCAGTTTGGCGAGGGTATCGCCGGCGAGACTCTCCTGCTCCGGCGTGAGAACGAGGGGATCTTCCTCGGGGAGGGCGCGGGCGAGCTGGAGGGCGAGCGTCTCGGCGGCGCGGCGGCGCGGGGCGAAGGCGAGGAGCGGGGCCATCCCGGCGGCGAGGGCCTTGCCGATGGCACGGGGCCAGAGACCGCGCACGGATGCCGGGACGGAGCGCTCGGGAAGGGCCTCGACATTGACTTCGTCGAGCGGGACGGGGCGCTCATGGTGTTCGATGAGTTCGACGTCGCGCCCGAGGCGGCGCAACCAGTCGGCCACCGAGCCGGGGTTGCCGACCGAACCGCTGAGGAGGAGCAACTGCGTTTCGGGCGGGGCAAGGGCGAGGGCGAGTTCGTAGTTCACGCCGCGGGACGGGTCGCCGAGCATCTGGTATTCGTCGACGACGAGCAAGCCCGGCCCCTCGCCCGCGAGAAAGCGGTGCTTCTGTGTCTCAAGGGTCGCGACGATGACCGGAGCCTCTGTGTTTTCGGCGAGGTCGCCCGTGACGATACCCACGTCCCAGCGCTGCGCCGCCCATTCAAGGCGCTTGTCGTTGGCGAGCGCACGGGTGGGTACGGTGTAGACGGTATTTTTGCGCAATCCGGTCTCCACGAGCGTCTCGAAAATAAACGTCTTTCCCGCACCCGTGGGGGCATGTACGATCACGTCGCGACCGTCGCGGAGCGCGCGGACGGCCGCTTGCTGCCACAGGTCGGGCAGCTTGAGGTGGCTCGCGAAAGCGGTGTCGATGCTGTTCATATGCGGGGAGCGGCGCTGGTCCATTCGCTCGCGCGGGAGGGCGACGCGTCTGCAATCGTGGCGTGTGTCATTGAAAAAAGAACCCGGCGGATAACCTGCGCGAACACCGCCCCGCCGCAAATTTCTTTTTTCCCGCGGGGCTTGCCGCCGACAGGAAACTGGTTGGGATACCGAACAAGCGCATTATGATTTTCACACGCCGCCGGTTTCTCCGATGGGCGGGCGCGGTTGTCGCGGTGTCCGCCGTCCCGCCGTTTCTCCGTGCCAAGCTCACCGGTCCGCTGGAGACGGTCTCCGTCCTGCACACGACCGATCTGCACGGGAACATCCTCCCGACGTCGACCTACGACGGCATTGCCGACGTCGGCGGCATGGCGCGCTGCGCGAGCCGCATCCGGCAGTGGCGCGCGATGAACCCGCACTCGCTCCTCGTCGACGCCGGCGATGTCTATCAAGGCACGGAAATCGGCTACCGCACGCGCGGCCGCATCATGTTGGACTGCTTCAACCACCTCGACTACGACGCATGGGTGCTGGGCAACCACGAATTTGACTGGGGCGAACCGGTCGTGCGGGAGGCCGTCGGCTCGTCGGCAATGCCCGTGCTCACGGCCAACGCCACGTTTGACGGCAAGTCGGCATGGGAGCACGGCGACCGCCCCGATGTAGCGCGGCCCTACCTCCTCAAAGAGGTCAACGGCTACAAGATCGCCCTCATCGGCGCGATGACGCCCAATATGCCCAACTGGTTCCTCCCCGAGGTCCTGCGCGGTTTTGAGGCGACCGACCCGGTGCCCGCCGTGCGGCGCGCGGTCGACGAAGTGAAGGCCGGCGGCGCGGACGCGATTATTCTCGTCACCCACATGGGCACGCGCCCGTGGATGACCGAGGACGACCAGGCCAACCGCCTTTTCAGCATTACCAAGGCCTGCCCGGAGATCGACGCGATCATCGGCGGGCACACCCACCGCAACCTTCCCAACGAGCGCATCAACGGCGTCATCTACACGCAGGCGAACTACTTCGGCATCCACGTCGGGCGGCTCGACCTCGTCTTCAACGCGGACTCACGCAAGCTCGTTCACGCGCAGCCGATCGTTTCGCACCTCGACGGCCGGGTGCCTCAGGACCCCGCCATCCTCGACCTCGCCAAGAATGATCTAGAGGAGTCCGGACGCGTCATGTCATCGAAAGTCGGGACCATCGCCGAGAAACTCGGCATCGAGAACGCGCCCGGGCAGGCGAGCGATTCCGAAAAACTCATCGGCGCTTCCATCCTCCATGGGCTCCGTCAACGCGGTTACACCGTCGATGCCGCGCTGCACGGGCTTCTCTTCCAGGACGAACCCGTTCCGGCGGGCGAGAAAACCGTCGAGGACATGTGGGGAATCATTCCCTTCGAGAATTTCGTTGTGACCGCCCGCCTCACGCGGGACGAACTCGTCACCGTCCTTGAGGAGGTCTACGCCGAGCGTACCCTGCGCAGTCTCGTCGGCGGCATTTCCGCCGAGGTCTCCGGACCGCGGAGCCACCCCAAGGTCGAGCGGCTCGTCGACGCCTCGGGCACTGAACTCTCCGGCTCGCGCCGCTACATAATAGCCCTCAATTCCTACGATGCCGCGGGCGGGGGCGGGCGCTTTCCGAAGATGCGCGACATCCTCCGCCAACCCGCCTCCGAAATGCGCCTCCTGCCTTACCAGAGCCGCGCCTTCCTCATCGACTTCGTCCGCGACAAATCCCCCGTGCGCAAGGCCGACCTCGAAGGAGCCTGAGGGGCGGTGCCACGCCGTTTGGCGATTATTATATCGCGGAGAGGAAAGGAGGTTGCGGGGCGGGGCACCGGGCTCCTTTGTTTTCGGGGTGAAGACATTTGAAGGATTGTTTGCCGAGTTACGGGAGAAGGCGGAGCGCGGGGACGAGACCTCGGGGACGGTGCGCGCGTTGCGCGGCGGTATCCACGGGATCGGAAAGAAGGTGCTGGAGGAAGCCGGCGAGGTGTGGATCGCGGCGGAGCACGAGAGCGACGAGCGTCTCGCGGAAGAGATCTCGCAGCTCTTCTACCACGCCCAGGTACTTATGCTGGCGCGGGGACTCTCGCTCGAAGACGTCTACAAAAAGTTGTAGGGCGCGGGCGGCGTTGCGCCCGCGGCGCGCGTCAAAAGCGGGTTGACAGGGCGGGGGAGCCCCCCACCATACTCGCCCTCGGTCATGGGTACATTGCGGCAGAGGTATGGAGAAGCGTGCGGCGGAGAAGGCGCCCGCACGCCGAACCGCCGTGTGCTTGTGCTCAACCGCAACTGGCAGGCGGTCAACATTGTCGGCCTGCGGCGGGCGTTCTCGCTGCTTTGGCAGGACCACGCCCGCGTCATCAACACCTTCACGGGCGACTACACAGTGCACACGGCGCCGGAGTGGCTGGAGTATTCGATGGCGAGCAATCCGCCGCCGCCGCAGGCCGAGTATGTGCGGACGATCCGTATGCATATCATTCTGCCGAAAATACTACTCCTGCGCGAGTTCGACCGGCTGCCGGTCTCGGAGGTGAAGTTCAACCGTCAGAACGTCTTCGAGCGCGATAACTACACCTGCCAATACTCGGGGCGCACCTGCAAGGTGAAGGACCTGACCCTCGACCACGTGATCCCGCGCGAGCGCGGCGGACGCACCTCATGGGAAAACATTGTTACCTGCTCGCGGGAGATGAACGCCGTGAAGGCGAACCGCCTGCCGCACGAGGCGGGTCTGCGGCTGGTGCGCAAACCGGCGCGCCCAAAAGCAAGACCCTTTGTCAGCGTGGCGGCGGGTTCGGATGTCGATCCTTCGTGGACGCAGTTTCTCCACATGGAGAAGGAGAAGAGCGCGAGCTGAACTCGTCGCAGGCTGGCCGGAAGCGCGCCGCGGGGTGCTATCGGGCCAGAACATCGGGTGAGCGCCGGCCTCGACCGGGAGAGATGGAAAGGAAGAGGGCGGAGGGATTCAGGCGGCGAAGACGGTGACGGTGCTCACGTTGTCGGGGGCGCCCATGGCGAGGGCTTTTTTCATGAGCGCCTTGGCGGCGTCTTGCGGGTCGGCCGCGGTGTGGAGGAGGGAGTGGATTTCCTGGCGGCGGACGACTTTGGTGAGTCCGTCGGTGGCGAGGAGGAAGCGGTCCGCGGGGGCAGCCTCCATGGCGATGATCTCCGGAACCACCGGTTCGCTTTCGCCGATACAGCGGGTGAGGGTGTGGTAGTAGTGGTCTGGCACGGTTTCGCTCGGAACGGATTCGCGGCGGCCCTGAATTTCCGCCGCCACGGTGTGTTCGGTGGTGAGGGTGCGCAGGTGGTTGTCGCGCATCCGCCATGCCATGGAATCGCCCATGTGGCCGATCCAGACGCGCCTCCCGCGAACGAGCAGGCAGGTGAGGGTTGTGGCGATGCCGACGCGGGGGTGTCGGCGGCGCCCTTCGAGGAGGATCGTCCGGTTGATTTCGGCGAGGACGGCTTCGAGATCGATAGTGGCGTGCTCCGCCGCTTCGCCGACTTTCGCGGCCAGCAGTTCGAGCGTGCGCCCGCTTGCGTAGTCTCCGTCGGGAAGGCCGCCGACGCCGTCGGCCACGGCGTAGAGTCCAAGATCGGGGCGGACAAGGATGGCGTCTTCGTTGCGCCCGCGCACACGGCCGCAGTCGGTTTCTCCGTAGCTAAGAAATTTCATACGTTTGGTGTGTCGCCGGCGTTCGTCTCCGGGAGCCGGGCGAAGCGCCTTCATGGTGACGAACGTGTCACAAACGGAGGTAAACCGGAAGCAAATTGCGCTTTGGAGGTCGCGGGCCTTGACGCCGGGGGCTCCGGGGCCGAACCTCTGCGCCCACTGAACCTTCCTTGTCCGGACCGATGTCGAAGCCTTTAGCGATCGCTGTTTACATCTTCACTCTGGTGTTTTTCGGGGCCTTTTTTCTGTGGCCGATCTGGCAGATCCTGCAGGGCGGGTTTTACGAAGCCGGAGAGTTCACCCTCGCTTACATCGTCGAGGTTTTCCGCAATCCGATTTACCTCGAGGGACTGCTCAACTCGTTTGGTCTGGCGATCTTTGCGACGATTCTCTCGCTCCTCATCGCGGTGCCGCTGGCGTTTATCGCCGACCGCTACGAGTTTCCGTTCAAGAAGTTGTTTATGGGCCTTGTCCTGCTGCCGATCATGCTGCCGCCCTTTGTCGGGGCCATCGGGGTGAAGCAGATCTTCGGACAGTACGGGGCGGTCAACGCGTTTCTCGAGACCATCGGCGTTCTCGCGGAGGGGCAGACCATCGACTGGCTGGGGCAGGGGCAGTTTTGGGGGGTGGTCGTGGTCACGGCGCTGAGCCTTTACCCGATCCTCTACCTCAACGCGGTTGCCTCGCTGGCCAACATCGACCCGGCGATGGAGGAAGCGGCGGAGAATCTCGGATGCCGCGGCTTCAAGCGGTTTTTCAAGATCACGCTTCCGCTCATGCGGCCGGGTCTCTTCGCGGGCTGCACAATCGTCTTCATCTGGGCTTTCACAGAGCTGGGCGTGCCCCTGATCTTCGACTACTCGCGCCTCACTTCTGTGCAGATTTTCTTCGGTATCAAGGACATCGGAGGAAGCCCCTTTCCCTACGCGCTCGTCGCGGTGATGCTCTTTTTCTCGATTTTGTTCTACGCAGTCGGGAAGGGGCTCTTCGGCAGGAACACCTTTTCCATGCTCGCCAAGGCGAGCCACGCGGGCGGCGCACGGCGACCGGGGATCTTCGGGCAGGCGGTCTGCGTGTTGATCTTCGGCGGGGTCATTCTCGCCGCCCTCCTGCCGCACGCGGGCGTGGTCCTCGTGGCCTTCGCGGGCGACTGGTATGCGAGCATCCTTCCCCTCGACTGGACGTTGCGCAACTTCGAGCTGGCCCTCGGTCATCCGCTTACGGTCTCGTCCATTCGCAACAGCCTCTTCTACGCCAGCGTGGCGACAGCCCTGAATATCGTCATCGGTGTGTGCATCGCTTTTGTCGTCGTGCGCACGCGCCTGCCCGGTCGCCACGCGCTCGACACCATGGCCATGCTTCCGCTCGCTGTACCCGGGCTTGTCATGGCGTTCGGGTACCTCGCGATGAGCCAGGAGGGCAAATTCTTCTCGTTCATCAACGCCGTCGAGAATCCCACCGTGCTTCTCATCATCGCCTATGCCGTGCGCAAGCTGCCGTTTGTCGTGCGTTCCGCCGTAGCGGGCTTGCAGACGACGAGCGAGACCTACGAGGAGGCGGCGCAAAACCTCGGTTCGCCCCCGCTTAAGACCGCCTTCCGTATCACCCTGCCGCTCATCCTCGCTAACTTGCTCGCGGGTGGTCTGCTCGCCTTTTCGCAGTCTATGCTCGAGGTGTCCGACTCACTCATCCTTGCGCAGAAGGCGCAGTACTATCCGATCACCAAGGCGATTTTTGAGTTGATGCAGTTCCTCGGCGACGGACGGTTTATCGCCAGCGCACTCGGCGTCTGGGCGATGGCTTTTCTCGCCGTGACCATCATCGGCGCGAGTCTGCTTCTCGGCAAAAAGCTCGGGGCGATTTTCCGCGTGTAGCGCCGGCTCCGCGCCCGTTCGCCGGACAATGCGCCGCCGCGGAGGTGCGCGGGGTCCCGGCCGCAGCGGGGTCGGGCGATAAATTCTGCCCGACAACGGAAGCCGGACGTCTTTGGCTTCGGACAAATGGGGAACTGTCAGTGTCCCATTGCGCTAGAGGACGGCGGGGCGGAGGGAGGCGGGGGTTTCGAGGACCTGGCCTGCGGCGAGGAGTTCGGGGCCGAGTTCGTTGTAGGGGATGTCCTGCACGCCGCACCCGGCGGCGATGGAGAGGTCGGCGGCGACGGCGGCGGATTCGGCGAGGATCATGAAAACGGGCTCCATGCGGATCGAGCCATAGGCGATGTGCGAGGCGGAAAGGCAGACGGGGACGAGGAGGTTGGCGCATTGCCCGCGGGCGGGAACGATAGCGCGGTAGGCCACGCCGTAGGGGCCATGGGGCGGGACTTGCACGTCGCCCTCGTTACGGACGCCTCCGTCGTGCACGATGCGGCAGCAATTGTGGGAGTCCATCTGGTAGGAGGCGAGGCCCACGGGATCTTCGGCGGTGCGCGCGGCGAGACAGTCGTTTTCCGTGACGATGTAGGAGGAAATCATGCGCCGCGCCTCGCGGATGTAGAGCTGTGGGGGCCAGTGCCCGGTGTCGGTGAATTCGTCGCGGGCAAGGCCCCACCGACAGTAGGGTTCGCGGAAGCGCGAGGGGACTTCCGGATCGAACGCCATCGTCCAATGGTAGCCCTGCTGGTAGGCGACGTGGTTTTGGAAGAGGGTTTCGCGGGTTTCATAGTCAACGTCCGGCCATGCCCAGTTGGCACCGATGAAGTCGGTGGAGACGGCGCCGTGGTTGTTGGTGTCGGTTTTGCGGGGGTCGGCGAGGCGATCGAATTTCGTGAAGATGTCGTCCCGCGTGTTCTTGAGCCAGCGCTTGAGGAGGATGTATTCGCGTGGGTCGAAGGCTTTGGGCTTTGGAAACGGCGCGCGCAGGCCGGGATCGTCGGTCATGCAGACGCGGAAACAGTATGCCTGGATGCGCCGGTCGCCGGTGCCGGGGAGGAACTCTTCCTCGTTGTGGACATGGGGCAGAAGACCGCTCGCCGGATCCCCTTCGCGGAAGAAGGGATCGACGAAGCAGTCGAACTGGTGGGTGCGACGGCTCTGGCGCCCGTTGAGGGTTTCGCCGTAGGTGTCGTTGCTTTCGCGGCCGACGGCGTAGTGTACGCGGGCGCGGGCCATGAGGTCGCCCTCGTAGCTGGTGTCGATGAATGCCTTCGCGCGGACACGAAGGCCGCCGAGGCAGGCGAGGGAGGTGATCCGCCCGCCGTCTGTCGCCACACTATCGACGTAGGCGGCGGTCCGCACATCGAGTCCGCTGTCGTCGATCCACCGGTGGAAGACCGTCTGGGCGACATGCGGTTCGAAGTGCCACTCCTCCTCGCGACCGTAATGGCTGCCGACGGCGCGGTAGAATTCGCGGGCAATCCCGCCGATGGCGTCGCGTTTACCGTAGTCGGTCCATCCGAGGCCGCCCGTGGTCATCCCGCCGGGAAAGCAGCCGGGATTGAGGAGAACGGCGGAGCGTCCCCGCCGCAGGGCGGTGAGAGCGGCGACGACACCGGCGGCGGTTCCGCCGTAGACACAGACGTCAACGTCGAGCGTCTCGTCCGAGGGTTGGATCCAGGAGGGATGAAAGTAATGGAGTCCGGCGGGATTCATTTTTCAGTGCGCGCTGAAGGGGGGGCGGCATCGTTACGGGGCGTCCGCCGGTTCGGTGCGGAAATCAGGGAGCGTGCCGGTGAAGTCGACAACGTGCGTCGCCTCTTTGCCGCGCAGGCGGAGGACGCCGCGGTCGAGGTGGAGGTCGGGCCCGTCGAAGACGGCGCGGCGCGTGGCGTGGTCGACCGGCACGCCGTCGACGCTCCATGAGGCGAGGCGTCCGTGGCATTCGCCGGAGGGCCAGTCGGGCTGCTTCCAGTCGTCGGTCGTGAGGATGACGCGCTGTTCGGTGACGCCGTAGTTCCAGTCGTAGTCGGGCTCGACCCATTCGCCGGTGGTGTTGAAGCGGACATCGATTTCGCGGCCCGCAAGGTCGGTGTAGACGAGGCGGCCTTCACCGAGGCGGGTGCGGTCGAGGACGGTGCGGCCAAGGACGGCGCGCCGGAAGTCTCCGAAACTACCGTGCGCGGGGAAGCTGCCGACTTCGAGGACGAAACCCGCGAGGGTCCCGGGCACGCCGTGGTCGCTCAGGCGGTTGCTCTCGCGGCGGGGCGTCTCTTCGGCGAGGGACCGCACGGCAAGCCACGTGCCCGCGTACGCGGCGAAGACGACGCCGTCGGCTTCGAGAACTTCGGCGTCGGCCGGAAGAAAGAGATGGGAGCGGGGGGCGTCTTCGAGCGAGCCCTGGCCGCCGCGGCCGACGGGGTTGTGATCGCTGTCGTCGCCCCAGCGCTTCACGAAGTCGCGGCGGTAGGCCTCTTTCCATTCGTCGATGAGGGCGTTCACTTCATCGCGGATTTCTGCGGCGTTTTCCGGCACGAGCGTCATCTGGACGAGGACGGACTCGTGCTGGGCGAATTGGTCGAAGGGATTGCGGCCGCGGCCGTGGGCGTCGCTTTTCATGCCTCCGTTGCCCCAGACGATGCCGGGCGCGCCGCCGGGGTTTTCGAGGACCATCTTCCAGTTGACGGTACCGTAGGAGCTGTTCGCCCATCCACCGTAGGGCGTGAAGACGCTGCCGATGGTGTAGGTTTCGCCGATATGGAAAACCTCGACGGACTCCGCCGGGCGGGTGAGCAGGTAGCTCGGCTTGGTGTTGATGTAGGTCGCGGGGCGCGGAAATTCCTTGCGCGCGAGGGCGACGGCGGCGGCGGGCGGACGGTAGTCGGTGAGCGCGGCGTAAACGGACTGGATGTATTCGGAAGTGCGCCAGAAACCGGGTTCGTCCGCCTCCCGAGCGTGCCCGAACCAGAGCCAGCCGAGGTATTCCGAGGCGCTCGAGCGCCGCGTGTAATTGGTTGTGCCGCGTGATTCCGGGCCGCCGTGGACGCGCTGCGTGTATTTCAGCGCGAGGGCCGCCGCGTAGTAGTCGAGGACGGCCCGTGCCGCCGCCCGCACTTCGGCGTCACCGGCGTGGTCGTACAAATTGATCCAGCCGATGAGGTTGTAGGGCGTGTAGACGCTGGAGTCCCACTCGGCGGTGCCGACTTGGTAAATTTTGCGCGCCCAGTCGAGGGCCCACGCCTTGAGGCGGGCCTCCCAGTCTTCGGCGGTTTCCGCGAGCGCGGGGAGATCGAGAGCCTCCGTCGCGAAGAGGTAGCCGCTGGTGCGCGACATGGCGACGTGGTTCTCTGTGCCCTCGGCTGTGAGCGCGTTGTAGTGGCTTATGTCGCGGAGAATGCGTTCGAGGAACTCGGCGTGGTGTCCGGCAAGGGCGGGGGCTCCGGGAAACTCCTTCATGAGCCTCGACATCCCCACGAACGGGAAGTGGAAAAATCCGTAGCCGCGCCCGCTTTCGAGTGCGTATTCGGCGATGTAGCCGTTGGCCTCCTCGTCTTCCGTGCCGTGCAGATAGAGGCGGGCGAGGGCCTTTGGGAAGCTGTACTTGCCGCGGTCGTGCCAGTCGGTGGGGCGGTATTCCTCCGCGATTTGACGCATGAGGATCTGGCGCCGCCCGACGAAGCCCGCCTCCCATTCATCCGGCGACTCTGGGCCGGGTGCGACGGCGAAGGCGGGGGGCTCCGGGGGTTCGACCGGGGCGGGCGCCTCAGGTTCGGCGGTGCGGCGTTGCATGGCTTCGGCGTCGGTTGGAAAAGCCGCCGGGAAGGCGAGGACAAGCACGGCGGGAAAAATGCCGGAGGGTAAACGGAAAAGACGGTTCATATAGGGGATGCACACACGGGTTCCGGCGGAATCGGTCCTGCGCCGACAGCGACGGGTGCGTTGGGGCTGGGATTGTCAAAGTCATCGCGAGTGTAGCCTCTGCCGCAAAAGATATACAGGCCTAATACCGCCATCAATACGACGGTTTGCGTCACGTGCGCGCGCCGTCCGTATCTGGTTGACAAAGCCGCTCCACCCTCCGTTTTTTTCTACCCTTTCGGGAAACAACAACCCCCTGAACCACCCTTCACAAATCCTCATGTCCCGTAATCTGTGGGAAATAAAGCGACTACGCCTTAAGCCGGAGCTTGTTTGGTCCATGGCTTTGAGTAGCTTGAAGTTACGCATGGGCCGGACATTGTTGACGCTGTTGACGGTCGCGGCGTGCTGCGCCTTTCTTCTCTTCCTGCTCACGGCTCCGATATCGGACGAACCGGCGGAGCGGCAGATGTGGGGTCTGATGATCACCTTGAGTTTGCTGGTGAGTGTGGCGGGTGTGTTGAACACGATGCTGATGTCCGTGACGCAGCGCTATCGCGAGATCGGCACGATCAAGTGCCTCGGCGCCTTGGATTCGTTCGTCATGCTCAGTGTGATGTTGGAATCGGCCCTCCTTGGACTTACGGGCGCGTTCTTTGGCATCCTAGGCGGCCTCGTCCTGTCCACCCTCGTTGGCCTGCTCGAAGCGGGCACCGGGGTCTTCGCGGCGGCCTATTGGACGGGTTTGTGGTGGAAAGTGATCGTCGCGGCCCTCGTCGGCCTCGGGTTGACGACGCTCGGAGCGGCCTTTCCGGCGGCGGTGGCCGCGCGCATGCCGCCGGTGGAAGCCATGCGGGGGGAAAAATAAGGAGAAGCGATGCCGGAAGCAGCAGCCAAAACGAACGCCGATTACTGGATGGCCGATCTTTCGCAGGCGGTCGATTGCACCGTCATGGCGCGGGGTGTCGAAGTCGTCTATGAAATGGGAAGCGAAAAAATCCATGCCCTCCAAGGAGTGGACGCGCAGATTTTCACGGGCGAATATATCTCCATCATGGGGCCTTCGGGCTCGGGCAAGACCACGTTTTTCAATGTCGTGGGTGGTCTCATGAAGCCCTCCGCGGGGAGCGTCTACATCGATGAAATCGATATCGCGCAGCTCGACGCGGGCGAGCTCGCATGGCTGCGCTGCCGCAAGATCGGCTATATCTTTCAAAGCTACAACATCGTGAAGGTCATGACGGCGCTCGAAAACGTCATGCTGCCCATGCTTTTCGCGGGCGTGCCGCAGGACGAGGCGCAAAACCGCGCTGTCGAAATCCTCACGCGCGTC
>SLLG01000361.1 GCA_007134215.1 Opitutales bacterium
CGCTGAAGCGGGCCGCGCGCCGCAGCGCCGCCACCCACACCTCCCGCTGCACATCCGCCAGCAAGCGCCGCTTGTGCACGATACGCGTGTAGACATGATATACCGATATTTCTTCTGATTTTATCCGGAACTTTCCCATAATGAGATTAAATTTCTCAGAGATTTTTAATCGTTGTCAAGGGAGAGATGCGTGGAAACCAGCTGTGGATTTTGGAGGGTCGGCTTCCGCCGGGGACAGAAGGAGGAGACCGGGCTTACGGTAGTGCCTGTGTGGTCTCGGTGTCAGCATTCTGGCGTTCGGTGAGGAACAGGACGATGAGGACCCAGAAGCAAAGGACGATGTTCTGCATGGGCAGTTGGAGGGCTGTCGGGAGCATGTAGATGAGGACGACGGCCGGAAACCATACGATCCAGTTCGGGATCATCAAGGGGACGACAAGCCGCCAATACCAACCCGCGCGTGCGTGGTGCCGCATCCGGCGGAGCGAAAAGCCGCATTGCGCGAAGAGCATCCCAAGGACGAGCGTGGGCGCGCCCCAGACGGGGATGTAGACGAGTTGGTCGAAGAGCGTCTTGGCCGCAAGGGTGGCCGCCGCCGGGCTATCGCCGAACATCCGGGCCTGGAGGCGGTAGAGCATTTCCACCTCGATTCCCTTCAATGCCCAGAAAATCAGAAGGTAGGCGAGCACCGTCGCGCCGCGCCGTTGCGGCGGGCCACCGCGCTGCAAGCCCTGCATGAGATAGGGGACCAACCCAGCGAAGAGGGCTGTCGATACCATCGGGTATACCAGTCCGAATTCTGCCCGCCAGACCGTCACCTGCGCGAACACCGGTCGCGCCGCCGGCCACAGGTAGTAGCTGGCCACAATGGCCGACCCGAAAATCCACAGGAGCACCGCCGGCACGAAATTCGCCCGCGCCGCCGCGAGCGCGGGACCGAACAATCCTCCCGGTCCGTCGACGGACGGCGGCACGGATTCTTTTGCGGGTCGGGTCATTGCGGTGGGAAGTTCTCGGAAGATGGTTCTCCGCGTTCTGCCAGAAAGCGCAAGGTTCGTCTGCGCGCCCGACAGACCGGACTCTTGTTTTTCACAACCGACCAGCCGCCTCGGTCATTGGAGGCGTTGGTTCCTTCCCGGTTCGGCGCGGGTGTCCCATACAGGCAAATCCCGCGTCGCCGGAAACCGTGAAGGATGAAGGTCCGGATTGGAGCCGTCCCGCCCAATTTGCGGTATGCGCAAAGTGGTGGGCGACGACGGACTCGAACCGCCGACCTACTGGGTGTAAACCAGCCGCTCTAACCAACTGAGCTAGTCGCCCCTTGAAGAAAAGAGGAGTGGATAGGGGAGGGTTTGGCGGGGCACAAGTCTTTTGCGCAGGTTTTCCTTGACCGGCCGGGCTGGGCGCACCTTACTGCGGTGTTTTGTTCGGGCTGTAGCGCAGTCTGGTAGCGCACTTGCATGGGGTGCAAGGGGTCGCTGGTTCGAATCCAGTCAGCCCGACCAATTTCCCCGTATTTCCGGCGCGGTTGCTTTGTTTGGAGGGAGACGCGCCATAAGGAACCGGGGGTTTCGGTCTGGAGGGTGGCGCCCGGCGCTCGCAGGCCGGATCTATGCGGGCCACCTATCCGGAGCCCCTCCAGAAACATCGACGAGCTGACCCGCGTGAGCGGCATCGGCCCGGGTACCTTAGCGAGGCTCCGGCCCTTTTTACAGGCGGAGGCGACGCAGTGAAGAGAGAGCGGTGGATTCCATAGACCGCCTGCACACCCGCTCAGGATCTCCGTCGACGGCGGAGAAGGGCCATGGCAAGGCCGATGAAGCCGACGAGAGCGGCGTATGCCGACGGTTCCGGGATCGCGACAATCTGGATTCCGCTGAGCATGCCGTGACGCCGGTCCGCTCCCTCCGCCTCGATGTGAATCGTAAAGCTGGATGAGGTCAGGCCATCGAAGCGAATATAGTTGTAAACGGCAAAATCTTCGGGGTCGTTGAAGTCGCCCAACGCGGTGAAAGTCGATACATTGTAAACGCCGTTCCAGTGGTTACCGGGGCTAGAATGTCCTTGGTATCCCATGACGAATGTCGCGCCGTCTCCCGTCGCGCCGGGTGCGGTCATCGTGTAGAGGTCGATCGTTTTTTCATCACTTCCGCCGAAATCCGCTGTGCGGCCGCCGAGGTAGGCATAAACGAGATAGCCCGGTCCGGTAAAATCGGCGGAAAGGCCGGAGACCGTATATGAAACGGATTCGCCAGCCTCCCATGTTCCGAGCGCGGCTTTCATCATTTTCTCGTCCGGCGTACCCATCGGTCCGGCGGTGACAAACCGTCCGCCCTGCCCCGTCGAAGCATACGCGAAGGAAGCGCTCGTCACCGCGCCGGTCACGTCAATTAAGTCAGTCGTGGAAAACCCTCCGTAGTCATTGCCCGTTCCGGCAAAGGCATTATTCCAATTCGCCGCCGGGACGACGCCCGCCACGTCGGAGGGGGCGAGGTCCAAATCACCCGCATCCAGGCTGGCATCGTTGTTGATGTCGGGAATGAGGTTGATGCTGATGGTCGCGGCTTGGACGGTTTCCGCACCACTGAACAACACGACCGACGCGAAACAAAGCGCGGGGATGGGTTGCCGGATTGTGGAGGGGAAACGGTTTACGATGGATGCAAGCAGGTTTTTACGGGTGTTAGGGGTTTTATTGTAGAGGTTCATTAAATGAATGTTCAAGCTCTGCCCGTCCGTCAACAGTATTTTCGCGCATGCAGCGCTTGCCGGGAATCGGTCCGGCCCTCGCGGGCAGGATCGAGGCGGCCCGCCCGCCCCACGGAGTGGGGTTCAATTTCGCCGCTCAATTGAAGAGGATTGTTTTGTTGCCGTGGACGAGGACGCGGTCTTCGAGGTGGTAACGCAGGCCGCGGGCGAGGACGGTGTTCTCGACGTCTTTGCCGAGCCGCATCATGTCTTCGATGGTGTCGCTGTGGCGGACACGGGCGACGTCCTGCTCGATGATCGGACCGGCATCAAGTTCCTCGGTGACATAGTGGCAGGTGGCTCCGATAAGTTTGACGCCGCGGACCTCGGCCTGGTGGTAGGGGCGCGCTCCGACAAACGACGGCAGAAAGCTGTGGTGGATGTTGATGACGCGGTGCCGGTAGTGGTCGCACAGCCACGGAGGAAAGATCTGCATGTAGCGTGCGAGCACGATAGTGTCGGGCCGGGCTTCTTCAATCCTTGAGGCGATCTTTTTGAAGGCGGCCTGCTTTGCGGCGGGTTCCTTCGGCACGGGGATGTGCCGGTAGGGTATGCCGTACCACTCGACGAGATCCCGCAAGGTGTTGTGATTGGAGATCACACACGGCACGTCAAAGGGCAGATCGCCTACCTTGCGGCGGTGCAGTAAGTAGGCGAGGCAGTGGTCGAACTTGCTCACGAGCAAGACGACGCGTTGGCGCCCCGCTGCGTCCGCCAGCCGCCACGTCATGCCGAGCGACTCCGCAAGGGGGCGGAATCCAGCCTCCACCGCTTTGCGGGTGTCCGCCGCGTCGAGACGGAATTCGTAGCGCATGAAGAACATGCCGCTCGAGTGGTCATGGTGTTGGCCGGCCTCGGTGATCGAAGCATTGCGGTCGGCGAGAAACCCGGCGACGCGGGCGACAATACCCACCCGGTCGGGGCAAAATCCGGTTAAGCGGAGCCTGCGGACTGAGGGATCACCCGGCATTGAGGCGTTTGGTGCGGATGGTTGCGCGGATCTCCGATTGCACATGGCGCTCGACGATGGGCTTGGCCGAACCTCCGTCTTCCTCGCCCCAGACGACGACGACTTCCCTACCGTCTTCTACTTCGGCTTCATCGATCATGGCGAGCGAGAACCAGTGCCGGACGTTGGCGGTGTAAACGGTGTAGGTGGAGAGGCCGATCACTCGGTCGCCGACAAGAACCTTGTCGAAGGGCAGTATCGAATAGTAGGCGTTGGGGACTTCCATGTATTTGAAGCGTTCGCCGTCGCCGAGCTGGCTGGCGAACACCTTGAGGACGTCTTCGTCGTTCCACTTCAGCCAGACCTTTTGGCGGTGCGGTCGGTCGGCGAGCACTTCGAGCGCCTCGCGCCCGATGAAGTCGTGATCGAACTTGACGTGCTTGCCGTAGCCGAGGTCCCACGGTACTTGGTAGTAGTCTTCAATGGAATCCGCGTAGAAGGAGCCGCCGAGCGACGCGCACGCCTCGAAGCCGTCGGCGGGCAGCCATTCGCGGTAGGATTTCATTTTCTCACCCGCATAGATTGCGGGCATGGGTGATGGTATCCACCCGCTTTCGGGGGAGACGGTGGCATAGGCACGGCTTCCGCCGCGCACCAGACCGAATTCCCCGCCGACTGCGAGGAGCGCTTCGAGGACCGCCGGACCGTCGTCGACCGGCCCGTGCAGTTCGAGTCCGCCCATGCGCGACATGTTGTGGTTCAGCGCGCGCACGGATTTGCCGGCGATCCTGAGATTGCCGAGATGGAAGAATTTAATGTCGGGAAACGAGCCCTCATGCACCTTCTGGATCAAATCGAGGGCATTCGGTCCCTGGATTTGATAGCGGTAGATCCGGCGCCGGTCTTTGTTGCTGACGGTTCGTTCGTCTCGCGTGATTTCGACATCGTAGCCGCCGGTCCGTGCGTGGAATTCAACCCAGTTCGGCACGGACGGACGCCCGACCACGCTGACTCTCTCGTCGGTATGCCCGAAGAGAATGGCGTCGCCGATGACATGCCCGTCGTAATTGCAGGCGACAATCTGTTTGGCGCGGTCCGCGCCGAAATTAGAGAGCGTGTTGACGGCGAGGCCGGAGATGAGCCGCCGCACGTCGGGACCTTCGAAATAGACGTCCGTCATGTGGAAGGACTGGTCGAAGAGGACGACGCTCTTTTGCCATGCCTCCTGTTCGTCGCGCCAGTTGGTGTATTGCGCGGCAAACGGAAATTCGTAGCCGCCGGTAGGCGAATTACGCAGCATCTCCACGGGGTTTGCGTGGCGCTGTAGTTTCTCCTCGAGGGATTTCGGGTCGGGTCGGGTCATTTGGTTCTCTTTGTTGATGGTTGTTTTGAAATTCCGTGAAGCGGCCTTGGCTTAGCTCTCGGCCGCCTTAAAGACGAGACCGGCGCGCCGCCGCGCCTCGGTTGCGCGTCCGCGTATCCCGGCCAGAAACTCGTTGATCAGGTCGGGCGGCATGCCGAAATTCATGGCATGAATGCCGGCCGCACCCGCCTCGATGACGCCTTCGGCGATTTCGAAGGCCCACTCAAGGCAATCGCGCTGGAACGAGTCGCGCTCCATGATGCGGTGAAGCGAGGGATCGACATACACACCGGGTAGACGACAGAGCACTTCAAAGAGATTGCGGCTGCCGACCAACGGGAGCGACGGTATCGTCAGTTTCGGCTCGTCGTCACGGCCGGCGCGCACCTGGCGGTACCATTCGACATAGGTCGGCACGTGCGTGATCGCCTGGGTCTGGCAAAAGCGCGCCCCCGCGGTGCGCTTGAAGGCGAGGCGCTCAACACTGACTGGCATCGGCGTCGAAAACGGATTGGCCGCGCAACCGAGAAAAGGGACGACGCCGAGACGGTCACGCCAGTCCACAAGGCTCTTGTTGGCGAAATGAATCATCTGTGAGCTATCCATCGGAAACCATGTTGTCTGGGCGACTTTGCGCTCTGTTTGGGGCAGCCAATCGCCTGTCAGGAGAAGGAAGTTGATGTAACCCATGCCCATCGCTTTCTCCATCTCGCGTAGAAAGTCATCTTTGTCATGGTCGCGCCCGCAAAACTGAATGATGGATTCGACGCCGTGCGCGGCGACGACCTTGCCCGTTTCGGTGGAATGCAGGGACGGCACGCCGCCCGCGTTCGTCGTCGTGTTGACGGCGTCGACGAGGCCCGCCACCCGTTGCATGATCTTCTCCACGCGGGACAGGCCGCGTGCATCGCGGGGCGAGGCGATTTCGAGGGTGACGACAAATTCCCCGCCGCCCATTTTCGCCGCGAGTCGTGAGCCGGCGGGAATGTGACCCGTATCGACAAAATCATGGGGCAGGCGCGTCTCGCGGTCCTTACCGTTGAAAAGATTCACGTAGCTGGCGGTGTTGAACAGTTCCTCCTTAGGCGGAAGGTGAAGCTTGTAGTCCTTCTTCCTCTTCCTGGTCTCGATCTTTGTCCAAATGCAGTCGATCTCCGGAATAACCTCGCACTTGCCGTCAAGGGTGCCGCCGCACGGTCCGTTGCGCAGTCCCTTCGGGCAGTTCATCGGGCAGATGAGCGCGGTGTGGCTGAGAATACACTGACCGCAGGTCTGGCAACCAAACAGCACCTCCTTCAGCCATTTTTCGGATTTGTAGATCAAGCCCATTGTTCAGATTATTCTCTCCGCAAAAGTTAGCCATTATAGCGGCAACATCCGTTTTTTCTTGGATGAAACGGCGTTCCGTGGTTGTATTATCCGGCAATGTCGGAAAACAGGCCCATGCGTCGCCGGCGTTCACCGGCCGAGGTCGCCGTGCCGCCGGGCGAAATCCGTATCATCGAGAGCCACCATGCGCCCGGTTTCCGGATGGAAGCGGGTGCGTGGGCGTTTCACAAAATCGCATGGGTGGCGGTGGGGCGGGGACGGCTTGATTCTCCGGAGGGCGCGAACGCCATCGAACGCGACGATTTCCTTCTCCTGCCCGCCGGATGGGAACACCGGTTCGTCGATGAACCGGGAGATCCGCTCACGCTTGTCATCGCCTGTATCTCGGCGGAGTATTTCTCCGCCAACAGCAATGCTGAACCGGGCAAGCTCTGGGCCTCGGTTCTCGCGCGCGAAGCACCGGGAACCGCGCTCTGCGCGCGGACGGCGTTCCACCACACCGCCTTGGTCGAGCGCATCCGGCGGGCGCTGCGGGAACAAAGCACGCGGCGGGAGGGCTGGCGGACAGCAGTGGAGGCGGCGGCCAACGCGTTACTCATCCGCCTCGCGCGGGGCCACGCGACCGCGCGCGTCGAGCACGTCGCCCGTGCCGCACAGGCTGTCGCCGGGGCCGCCGAATACGTCGATGCCCGCCCCCACGAGCCGCTGCGGATCACCGATATGGCGGAACGCTGCCGCCTCTCCCCGCGTCACTTCACCGCCTTGTTCCGGCGTCAAACCGGGGAGACCTTCAACACCTACCTCAACCGCAGGCGCGTCGAATTTGCCAAGGAGCGACTGCGCGAGACCGGCCATATTCTCTACGCCTGCCATGAATCCGGCTTCAACGACCCGGCATATTTCTACCGCGTATTCAAAAAGTTCACGGGAGTGACGCCGGGAGAATTCATCGGCATGGATCGGCAGGGGCGTAGCGGCGAAGTTCGTCGGCGGCGTTAACGACCTGTACTTCGGCGCGTGCCTTCTGCTTGTTTACGGTTGAGCGTGCGCGCCGAGGGCCCGCTCGAGGGGGCGGGTGGCGCTGCCGCTTCCGCGCGCCGCGGTGTATTCGGCGAGAAGGCGCGCCGCCTCGGCGGTTTCGCCGCGGTGGTAGGCGGCACCGGCGCGGTAGAGCGGCACACCGGGGTGGCGGGGGGTCATCCGCACGAGGTCCCCGTGGTGTTCCGCGACGTCCGCCCACGATGCGGCCATCATTGCGGCCCGGAGGAGGGTGTCGAGGGTAGAGAGGTCGTTGGGTTGCCCGCGCACGACTTCGCGCAGGAGGGGCAGGGCATTGTCGGGCCGGTCGTTGGCGACGAAAAAGCGGGCGGCAGGGACCGCTTGCGGGCGGTATCGCCTTCGATGAGGAGGCGGACTTTGGCCGGAAACGGAGTCGGGTTGTGGATGTGGATTCTGTTGCGTCTGCCTCCGGACCAGCGGGC
>SLLG01000169.1 GCA_007134215.1 Opitutales bacterium
CGTGCCGAGGCCGCCGTCGTAGGCCGCGCTGTGGGTCAGGTAAACCCACCGGTTTTCCGCGAAGTCCGGGTGCAGCGCCACGTCGAGCATGCCGCCCTGGCCGGTCGCCGCCACGGCCGGCACGCCGTCGACCGTGTGGAGGGCGTCACCGTCCCACAGCCGCAGTCGGCCGGGCCGCTCCGTGATGAGCACGCCGCCCTCCGGCAGAAACGCGAAGCCCCACGGGTTCTGGAGGTCGCCGGTGACCTCCGTGACGCGGATGTCGCGGCCCCCGGTCTCAAAAGTCTCCGCCTGTGCGGGGACGAGAGGCAGCGTTATGAGCAGGAGCCATCGGATGAATCGCCGACAATAAACCATGACTTCATTATGGGTTCATTCCACGGTGCCGCAAACATTGCGCCACGAAACACGCCAATCACACGAATTCTGAGCCTGCCGCCCGCCGCAGGAGCGGCTACGCCCGGTTTGGTCCCCCTCATGGGGCGGGGTGGGCCTGCCAGGGCGGGGTGATCGGGTCATCAAGGGGCAGGATTCGGTCGCCGTCGCAGAGCTGGGGGCGTCGTCGGTTGGCGCCCTTGCGATGCACCTCGCGCAGGCTCTGTTCCTCGGCCTGGCCGTGGTAGACGCTTGCCACGGCGACGCGGGACCGGCTGGACCGATTCGGCTCGGAACCGTGGATCATGTCCTGGTGCCAGACGATCACGTCGCCGGGTCCCGTCTCGACGCTGACGATGTCGCGGTCACTGTAGCCCAGCGCGTGGATGTCGAGCTGGGGCAGGATGCCGCCCGCCGCCTTGTGTTCGAGTCTGCCGCGATGCTGCGAGCCGGGGATCAGCCGGAGGCAGCCCATTTCACGCGTCGCAGGGGTGAGCCCCAGCCAGAAGTCGAAGAGCAGGGGGTTGGTGGCGTGACCGTCGACGGGGTGCATCGCGAAGGGTGAGGCGTCCTGGTGCCAGGGGACCGACTTGTCGGACCCGGGGGGCTTGAGGAAGACGCCCCCGCCGTTGAGCGGGAACACCTGCTCGCCGACCACTTCGCGGGCGATCTCCAGCAGCGCCGGGTGGGCCGCGACGTGCTTCCAGAGCGGTTGGTCGTAAAAGGTGATGCCGTCAATCCATTCGAACCGGAAAAGCGGATCGGCGTGGTTGGCCAGCTCAGGCGCCTCGGCCCGGTGTGCATGGGGCAGGCGGTCATAGCCTTCGATGTGCCGGGCCACCTGCCGAAGCCGGTTCAGGGCGACCTCGATATCGGCCGGTGAAAGCACCTGCCGGGCGACGAACCACCCCTCGTCCTGAAGCTGCTGCTTGAACGACATACCGGTCACCTGTCAGCCGCGGGTGATTGCTTGACAATGGATTGGTTGCATAGAGTTCCCCGTCGGTAGCCTCGTACAATGATCCCCGCGTTGCGGAACTCAAGCCGCCAATTGTCGTCGGGCGTGATTAAAACCACGGGGAAACCGTGCCGCCGTTATTGAGCTTCTGTCTCGCTATACAAGCTTCGTTGACTCTGCCTTAAGCTTGGAATGGCCAAGAAAAGACCGACCGTCCCGGAACAGAACCTGAATATGCTGGCCCTTGGGCACGCGGCGCGAATCAACCGCGCATCGGAGAGCGAAGAGGAGGCCAACCGCTTGCCGGGCAACGATGGAGCAACTCGATGAGGTGGGCTCGCTGTGGAAGCAATGCCCCGGAGGAATTTTGGTTTGACCCCCGCTTTTCTAATTCGCTAGATTAACACAACTTCTTTGCCCGCAGGTCCCGCAGGTCGGTATTCCTGTTCTCCCGCGGGATTTATCTGTCCACCGCCGATGCTTGTTTCCAATGGGTTTTTTATCTTTTCGGACCGCGCGAATTCACGCCGCCTGCCTCTTTCTGACTGTCGCCCACTCCCTTTCGGGCGATACCCGTGTCGGCGTCGGCGAACCGGAGACGGTCGAAGGCGAACTCCGGTATCCGGTTTATTTTCTGTCCGATGAGGGCGCGGTTGCGGGCCAGCTCGACTTTGATTTCGGTCAACCGGTGGGGCCGGACTGGGAAGTGATCACGGCCCCGGGGCTGGCCTCGACCCACGAGATCCGCTTCGCGCCGCTGGGTGTGCAGCGGGCGCGCGTGTTGGTGTTTTCCATGGCGAACACGGAAATACCCGACGGCCCCCTCGGATGGATCCGCGTTCCGCAGGCGAGCCCGCCGGATCCGGTTGACGGGCTTTTCTCCGACATTGATGGCGGGGCCATCACTTTTCTACCCGGATTTGATGCGCCGGCAATCCTCACGAATCCCGCGTCACGCCAGATCGCGCCCGGCGAGCGTGTAACGCTGGCCGTCGCCATCGTTGGACTTGAACCAACGGTGCAATGGTATGCGGGTGATTCCGGCGATACCACGCAACCCGTTGCCGGTGCCGCGGAAGTCACTTACGAGACCCCGCCGCTCTTTGCCGACGCCCGCTTTTGGGTAAGGGTGACCGATAGCCTCGGGCGCACCGTCGACAGCCAAACGGCAGTCCTCACAATCATAGAAGACACCTCCGTGACGCTGAATCCGACCTTTGCGCAGGTGGGACCGGCGGCGGGCAGCGGCACCCTGCAAATCGCCGCCGAGGCCGCACTTGAATGGACGGCGCTCTCCGATGCGGCATGGCTGGTACCCTCGCAAGTGTCCGGCGTCGGAGACGGAGCGCTGACCTACACTTACGCCGCGAACACCGATTTCGAAGCGCGCACTGCATCAATCACGGTCAATGGCGCCACTTTCACCCTCGTGCAGGAAGGCGATTTTCCGCCCAGTCTTTTCGCCGCCTTGCCGGCGGATCCTCAGAGCGGTTGGAAAGAATCGCCATGGTTCGGTTTCCTCCTCGATCACTCATGGCCCTGGATCTGGCACGGCGACCATGGTTGGCTGTATGTCTTGCCGAATAGCTCGCAGAGCGCGCTCATCGCCTACAACGCCACCGGCGGCCTCGGATGGCTCTTCACCGGCGATGGTTTCCATTCCGCTGAAGCGCCTTTCCTCTACAGCATGGAGCGCGCCTCGTGGTTGTTGCTCCTCGAGCCGGGCGATCCCTTCTCGCGCGCGTTCTTCGATTACGAAACCGGAGAAACCCTCGTGATCGAGGGCGACTCCCCGTAACCGGCCGTGCTGCGTTCATCGCTTCGCCCAGCGGCAAACCGAAAACCGCATTTTCCCTCCCTCCGCCAATAGTATCCATTTCAAACCGTGCCTCATGAATCCACTGTCCGTTCTCAAAGCAAAAGCCCTCCGTCCCATTGTTGTCCTTGCGGCGGCATTTCCCGCTTTCGCACCGGCCGCCGACGCCTACCTGCTCGGCGATCTCAATGGCGATGGCCTCGTTGATGTACGCGATCTCGTGCTCCTCGTGAATCACCTTCAGGGGGTCGACTTCATGACGCTCACGCAGACCTATGCGGCCGACGTCAACCAAGACGGCGTCCTCGACGCGCTGGATGTGGAACGCATGGTGGATGTCATCCTCGAACAAGCACCGTCGGCCGCGCTGCCCCTCGCGACAGTGCTCCGCGCATCACCCGAAGCCGGCGAAAAGGGCGTTGCCGTGACGCGCGAGACGATCCTTCAGTTCAGCCTGCCCCTTGCCGAAGACACCCTTCTCACAACCGAACACTTGAATGCGGTCTATGGCGGACAGCAGATTCTCTCCCGCGTCGAACTGTCGCGCGACCGTATGCGGGCGACCCTCTTTTACCTTGAGCACCTGCCCTCAAACGCGCGCGTGCGGGTCAACTTCAATGCCGAAGGTCTGGAGGACTTTCTGGGGCGGCCCGTGGATATCAATGGCGACGGTCTGCCTGGCGGAAGCGCCAGTTACACCTTTGAAACCCTCAGTGTGACGGGTATTCCAAACACGGCGGTGGTGGGCGAAGTCTTCGCCTCGGAGCCGACGGCGGGCGGGGGCAACCATCCCTTGGGCGGCGTCATCATCGAAGTCGTGGGAGCGGAGGAAACCCTCCGCACGGTGACAGCGGCCGACGGGAGCTTCACCTTGTCCCCGGCCCCCGCCGGTCGTTTCTTCGTCAACATCGACGGACGGCCCGTCACCGGGGGCTTTCCCAACGGCGATTACTATCCCTTTGTCGGCAAAGCTTGGGAAGCGATCCCCGGTAAAGTGGATAACCCCGCGGGGGGAACCGGCGAAATCTACCTTCCCCTCGTTCGCTCGGGCGCGCTTCGCGTGGCCAGTCCGGTGGCGGAAACGATTGTCGATTTCGTGCCGTCGATTCTCGCGGAGAATCCGGAGTTCGAAGGTGTCGAACTGCGCGTCCCGCCAAATTCCCTTTTCTCCGACGACGGCACACGCGGCGGCAGCGTGGGCATTGCTCCGGTCCCGCGCGACCGCATTCCCGAGCCCCTGCCGGAGGGTCTGACACCCCCGCTCGTCATCACGATTCAAACCGATGGCCCAACGAATTTCGATACCCCTGTGCCCGTTCGTTTCCCGAATGTTGCGGATCCGGATACAGGTGAACTTCCGGCTCCGGGTTCGAAGCTCTCTCTCTGGAGCTTCGACCATGACACCGGCGATTGGTACCTCGCCGGCCCCATGACCGTAACCTCCGACGGTCTGCATGTCGTCACCGATCCCGGCGTCGGCGTGCGTGAACCGGGCTGGCATGGTGCCGCGAGCGGCACCCAGGCCTCGGGCGGAGCGCCGCGGCGGCCCGGCGGTCGCCCGCGACCGGACGATGAGAACCCCTGTGCGCACTGCCCGCCCACACCAACCGCGACCGGCGAGGCCCGGGCCGCATGTTATGAAAATGCCCGCGGACGCGGTGGCCGGGCTGTTGTTTGCGAGATTGCACGGGGTCTGATCTGCAAATCCCTTCCCACTCCGAACCCAAGCCGCTTGGCGCGAGCAAAGGCGCTGCCCTGCAAGGTCCTCGATCCCAGGTGCGGTGATGACTACGAGGACGCCCTGCGCGAGCGGCGTGAATGCGAAGAAAAATACCTCGATTGCCAGCGCGATTGTTATTACGGTCAGCCCCTCTTCCGCAGCGGCGGACTGCAGCCGATGAGTACGCACGTGGACTACACACCGGCAGAGCGCGCCATCATCGACCTGATGGACGAGGCCAGCGCGGTGATTGAATTGGAGCGGGAATACATCGACCAGATGCTCACCCTGATCGGCGCCGAGTGGGGCGATGAGATTGACCTCGACGCCCTCACCGACGGGCAAATCGATCAAATCGAAGCACTCTTCGACGAACTTCTCGGCCACCTCGGCGCGCGCTCCATGGAGGAGGTTTACGAAGACCTCATGCGCCGCTTCGAGCGGGCGACCTCTCCCGCCACGCTCCCGCGTCAGGAGGGTCCGGCCTTCTATTACCTTGAGGATATGTCCACCGGTTTCGTGCGCCGCGGGCGCACCGGCGAAGGCGGGGCCATCTCCGGCCTGATTCTCGCCCCGGAAACCCCCTTCCGCCTCCTCCGTTTCTTCGTGAATGACTTTTCCGTGCAGGAGACGTATTTCATCTCCGCCCGCAACGGCGCGATGACCCGTATCCCCGATTTGAATGCGCCCCTCTTCGATCTCGTCGATACCGACGGCGACGGTTTGTCCGACATTGCCGAACTCGTGCTTGGCACTGATCCGAACAATCCCGATACCGATGGCGACGGCATCGACGACGGCACTGAAATCCGCCAAGGCACGGATCCGCTCGGCGGCCTTCAGGCCACGGTCGGCATTGTCGCGTCCGCTCCGACAAATGGACCCGCCGAGGACATCGCCGCCTCCGGCGAGCGCCTTATCGTGGCCAACCGCACCCAGGGCGTCACCCTCTTCGATATCTCCGCCGGTGTGAATCCGACCCGTCTCGCGGAGATTCCCCTCGCGGGCGACACGACCGCCGTTGCGATCGGACAGCGCTACGCCGCCGCCGCCGCCAATGCCGGAGGTCTCGCCATTATCGACCTCATGACGGACGCGGAAGAAAGCAGCGATCCGGTCGTATCGGCCGTCCTTGAGTTCGGGAGCAACGTCACCGCCGTGCGTCTGCGCGGATCAACCGTTTTCGCCGGCCTCGCCGATGGCTCCATCGTCACGGTCGACGCGCCCTCCGCCGGTGTCTTCGAACGCACGACAGGCGCAAACCGCCCTGTGGAGGATATCGTCTTCCGGGGGCGCCATGCCTATGTCTTGCACGAAGGTTTCCTGCGCTCCTTCCGCTTGGTGGGCGCGTTCCTCATCGAGGAGGGCGACGTCACCGGCCTCGGCAACAAAGCCGCCGGACGGCGCCGCATGCGGGCCTTTGCCGGCACGGATTACCTCTACACCGTCATTCCGCGCGGCCGGAACCTCATCGACATCAGCGATCCGGGCAATCCTGTCCTTGTGGATCAGGCACAGACGGCGCAGTTCGGATGGAAACAGCTCGTTCCGAACGGAAGCGGACTCGGCATTGCCGCGGTCTCGCCCAACAGCACAAACGACGGCCCGCACCATATTGAGCTGTATTGGGTGGGCAACGACGGTTCGGAACTGGACTTTCTCGGCACACTGGAGACGCCCGGCCTTGCTGCCGCCGTCACTACGGCCAACGGCCGCGCCTATGTCGCGGATACCGCCGCGGGTATTCATGTCATCAACTACCTTGCCTTCGACACGGGGGGCATCCCGCCGGAGATCGAGTTCTCGGGCGCGCTCGCTTCGGAACCTTTTGTTCTCGAAGAGTTCGCCGTCAGTCCCGTCGAGGTCGCCGTCACGGACGACGTCCAGGTGCGAAACGTCGAGTTTTTCGTCAATGGCCAACTCGCCGCCGTTGTCGGGAGCTATCCATTCGCCTTCAACTACACCGCGCCGGGCCGGACAGACACACAATCGTCGGTCACACTTGAAGCCATCGCCATCGACACCGGGGGCAACCGCGCTTCAACCGGACCGCTTGAAGTCGGGCTCACGCCCGATGCCACCCCTCCTTTCGTCCTCGCCGTCTCGCCGTTCGGGGGGCGCGAGATCGATCGTCTTCACGTGTTTTGGTCCGAGCGCGTCAACCTCGCAGCCCTCGAAGAAAGCATTGCGATTACCGGAGCGGGCAGTGACTTTGAATTTGGCACGGACTTGGACTTCCATGTCCCGGTGACCGGGATTGAGGAGGACGACGATCTCTTTCTCACCGTTATTCACCTGTCCGCGGACTTGTCGGACGGGCGCTATCGCGCACTCATCAAAACGACCGCCACCGACCTCGCCGGGAACCCGCTCGAACAAGCCGTCGAGTGGGAATTCTACATCGGACCGGCAAACTTCTTTGCTGCCACTATCGACAACTCGTGGTCCAATCCGCGGAACTGGTCCGATCGCTCGGTTCCCGGTCCGGGCGAAGCGGCTTATGTTGTCATGCCAACGGAAACCGTCCTCGATATCTCCGGAGTTACCGCGACGCCGGGCTCGTTGACGGTGCGCGGCGAAATCATCGTTGGGACAAACGGCGTCCTTGAGACGGAAGTGATCGAACTCCTCGAAGGAAGCCTGCACCTCAATGGCGGCACGCTGCGAGGCAGTCATGTTGTCACACACCCGGGGACGTCGGTGGGCGTTTCCGGAAGCGGGTCCAACCTTCTCGATGGCGTGTCGATCACGGGCGACCTCGACCTCGACACCATCCACAACGCCTTTACTCGGGTGATCAACGGATTCGAACTCACCGGCGCCGTCCGCATCGGCTCCAGTTCCGAGCTTTCCTTCGAAGGCGACCAGTCCTTTGCCGGCGAAATCCTCTTTACCGCCGGATCCAACACCTCCAGCACGCTCTCGCTCTACACCGACACGATCCTCACGCTGACGGAGGACGCCCTCATCCACGGGCGCAACGGCCGCATCGGCCGCTACC
>SLLG01000053.1 GCA_007134215.1 Opitutales bacterium
AGCGGTCTAACTTCAGTCTAAAGAGTCCTGACTAAAAGGAAATTATGAGCGAAGGTTGCCCGGATGCGCAAACCTGAAAGCGCATTACGAAGCCACCGCTTCAGCGGCGGGTTCGTGGTAATTGCCCTCGCCTTCCCACGCGGAGACGATGCCCGCGCGGATGCAAAAATCACCGAATGTCTCGCCCTCGTTACGCTCCTTGGCATAGCGGATGAGAATCGGGCGGAGTTCGTCTGCGATCTCGGAATCCTTCACGGATGTCTTGTAAAGCCGGTTGAGGCGGCTGCCGTCAAAGGCGGCCCCGAGGTAGAGGTTGTATTTGCCGGGCGCTTTGCCCACCAAGCCGATTTCCGCAAGGTAGGGACGGGCGCAGCCGTTGGGGCATCCCGTCATGCGGATGGTGATCGGCTGCTGCTTGAGACCGAGTTCGGCAATGACTGACTCGATCTCCGTGACGAGATCCGGCAGGTAGCGTTCGGACTCGGCGAGGGCGAGGCCGCAGGTGGGCAAGGCCACGCAGGCCATGGAGTTGAGCCGGAGACCGGTGGATTCGAACCCACGGTCGAGCCCGTGTTCGGCGACAAGCGCTTCAATTTGCGCGCGCTTTTCCGGCGAAACCCCGCTGATGATGAGGTTCTGATTGGCGGTGAGGCGGAAGTCGCCGTCATGCACCTTGGCGATCTCGCGCAGGCCGGTTTTCATGGAAAATCCGGGCACGTCCTTCACGCGGCCGTTCTGGATGAAGAGCGTGAGGTGCCCTTTACCTTCAGCCCCCTCCGTCCAACCGTAACGGTCGCCGGTGTGCTGAAAATCGTAGGGCCGCGCTTTGCCAAGCTTGTAGCCGAGGCGCTTCTCCACTTCGCCGCGGAACCAATCGAGCCCGCGGTCGGCGATGGTGTATTTGAGCCGGGCGTGGGCGCGGTTGGCACGGTCGCCGTAGTCGCGCTGCACGAGGACCACCTTTTCCGCAACGTCGACGGCCTGCTCCGGCGTGCAGAAACCAAGGAGGTCGGCGACACGCGGGTAGGTCGCGGCGGCCCCGTGGGTCATGCCCAGACCGCCGCCCACCGTAACATTGTAACCGACGATTTTGTCGTCCTCGACGATGGCCATGAAGCCGAGGTCGTGGGCGAAAATATCGACGTCGTTGCTCGGCGGCACGGCCACGACCATCTTGAACTTACGCGGCAGGTAAGTCTTGCCGTAAATCGGCTCTTCCTCTTCCTCACCACCCGCAACGCGCTCTTCGTCGAGCCAGATCTCGTGGTAGGCGCGCGTGCGCGGTGTGAGGTGGTCGGAAATCGCCTGGGCGAGGCCTAGCGCTTCTGCGTGGACCGCGCTTTGGTAGGGATTGGGGTTGCACATGACGTTGCGGTTGACGTCGCCGCAGGCCGCGATGGTGTCGAGGAGCGCGGCGTTGATCTCCGCGATCGTCTTCTTGAGCACCCCCTTGAGCACCCCGTGAAACTGGAAGGCCTGGCGCGTCGTGAGTTTGAGCGTCCCGTTGGCGTAGGCGTCCGCGAGACGGTCCATTTCCAGCCACTGCTTCGGCGTCGCCACGCCGCCGGGCACCCGCACGCGGATCATGAAGCTATAAGCCTTATCCAGCTTCTTCTTGCGCCGTTCCTTGCGCTCATCGCGGTCGTCCTGCGCGTAGATGCCGTGAAACTTCGTCAGCTGCGCGTCGTCCGCCGGCACCGTCCCCGACAAGGGGTCGGCGAGGCTCTCCGCCAGCGAACCGCGCAGATAGTTACTTGATTCCTTGATGCCCTCGTTTTTCGAGAGCTTTGTTTCCTGTCCTGTAGACGCCATGTTTTGTGTCGGTAATCCCGTGAAACCATCAATCAATGGTTCGTTGGGTAAGATAGTAAAGTATAAACTTCGGTTCAATTTTCCCGGAGAGCATCCGCGCCCGTGACCACCGGCGGCGGCGCGGCGGCTCCGAGGTAGGGCAAGGCGAGCTTTTCGAGGTGCTTGGCAACGATGTCGAATTCGAGATTGACGGCGCTTCCCACCGCGAGCGCGCCGAGATTGGTCACTTCGAGCGTGTGCGGTATGAGCCAGACAAAAAAAGACCCCTCCCCGCATCCGCCGACGGTGAGAGAGACACCGTTGATGGCGACGGACCCCTTTTCCACAACGTAGCGCGAATATCCGGCGGGGTGGCGAAACGCCAAACGGACATCCCCGCCCACCGTTTCGATGCTCTCGACCGTGCCGACCGTATCGATGTGACCGGTGACAATGTGGCCGCCCATCTTGCCGCCGAGCGCCACGCTGCGCTCGAGGTTGACGCCCTCGCACCCGGAAAAAGCCCCGAAACGAGTGCGGCGCACGCTCTCTTCGAGCAAGTCGAAGGCGAGCCGCCCGGAGCCGTGCTCCACCACCGTGAGGCAGCACCCGTCGACAGACACGCTGTCACCGACCGCCACGCCCTCCGCGACGACGCCGCACCGCACGGTGAGTCTCCGCCCGCCGCCGGAGCGGACAAAGCTGTCGACACCCCCGCACTCCTCCACGATTCCGGTAAACATAAGCCTCCCGACGGTAGACGCGCTTCCGGGAGGGTCAAAGCGTTTCGGGATTCAGCCATGCGAGTTCTTCCGCCGAAAAGCGGAGACCGAGCCCGCGGAGGGATCCCCGCAGCTCATCGAGCGTGCGCGGACCGATGAGCGGGAAGGTGGGAAAGGGCTGGTGCAGAACGTAGGCCAGCGCGACGGCCACCCCGTCGACACCGCGCTCGGCGGCAAGCCGCAGGGCACGCTCGCGGCGCTCGAAGTTGTCGTCGGCATACCAGCAGCGCACGAGTTGGGCGTCGTCGCGCTTGTCCGGCGCGGCGCGGTCGGTGAAAAAACCGCGCGCCTGGCTGGACCAAGGAAAAAGAGCGGTGCCCGTGGCCTCGAACCAGCGTCGGCTCTCGGGGTCGGAAGCGCTCACGCAGCCGCTCCATACGGGGTCGACCATGCGGGCGAGACTGAACTGGTTGCTCACGGCGGCGAACTTCGGGATTCCGCGGCTTCGCGCGTAACGGTTGGCTGCCTCGAGGCGGTCGAGCGCCCAGTTGGAAGCGCCGTAGACCCGCACGCGCCCGAGCCGTTGCTGCTCGTGGAGGGCGTCGACAAACTCCTCCACCGGCACCTCCGGATTGTCACGGTGCATGAGGTAGATATCGACATAGTCGCTCTGCAGCCGCTCAAGGCTGACCGCGAGTTGTTCGCCGATCTTGTCCGGGAAGCAGTTGGGCGTGTGCGCGCCCTTGTCGAGGATGACGACCTCGCCGCGCACCCCGCGGTTGCGCATCCAATGGCCGAGCGTGACCTCGGACTGGCCGCCGAGGTAGGTGAACGCCGTGTCAAACGCGTTTCCGCCGTGCTCGAAAAAGGCGTCGAACATGACGTCGGCGGCGCGCCCGTCACGCTGGTTGTCAACACCGAGAACGAGGCGGCTGACCGGCTTGTCCAGGCCCGCGACCGACGCCCGCGGAATGACGGGCGTGCGCGAGGCCGGAGCGAGCTGCCGCCCCGACATGGGCAGCTTCCGGTTTTCCGGGCGCTCGCAGTCGTAGACAAGACCGATGGCCTCGCGCCAGCGGTCGAGCGTCCGCATGTTGCCCAGGGTGTCTTGGTGGCTCATGGCCGGGGCTTCGCCGTCGGCGATGTGCGCGGCCACGGTGTCGGCCTCGATCCCGTAGAGCGGACGGGGATCCTGCACCGTCACCACCTCCCGCGCCGCACCTGCACGGTAGACATGGATCTCGCCGTCACCGCCGTCGCGGGCGACAACCCACGGCTGCGGCACCTCCAGCCATCCCTCCGTCCCCCGCACACGCACCACATTGTGCCCGTTCATGCGCACGCCCGCCGTGAGTTGTGCGAGAATACCGCCGTGGAACGACAAGCTCGCCACGGCCCACTCGTCCACCCGCGACTCCGCGCCGAGAACCCCCGCTCCCGTCACTGTTTCCGGATCCGCAAAGGCCTGACCGAGCGCCGCGCCCGCGATCAAACGTGCCATCGACACCGGATAGCCGCCGACATCAAGTATCCCGCCCCCGCCGAGTTCCTGGCTGAAGAGCCGCCCCTTCAGATCCAGCCCCGCGCGAAAGCTGAATGAAGCCTCGATCAATTGCACTCTGCCCACCGCCCCGCCACGGATCAACTCGACCAACTTCGCCGTTTGCGGGTGGCAGCGGTACATAAACGCCTCCATGAGAAACACACCGTGCCGCCGCGCCGCGTCCACGACCGCCGCCGCCTCTGCGTAATTCAGCGTGAGCGGCTTCTCGCACAGGATGTGCTTGCCCGCCTCCGCCGCCGCGATGGCCCAGCGTGCGTGCAGCGGATGCGGTGTGCTTATATACACCGCGTCCACCCCCGCATCGGCGAGGAGCGCCTCGTAGCTCCCGTGGGCGGACGGGATACCGAACTCATCGGCGAACGCTCGCGCCGAATCGGCCGAACGGCTGCCCACCGCCGCCAAGCGCCCTGTGTGCGAGCCCCGCACACCCGTCGCGAATTTGCGCGCAATGTTTCCCGTGCCGAGGATGCCCCACGCAAGACCCCGGCCCTCCGCGCGTGCTTCCCCACCGTTCTCTTCAGTGTTCCGCTCCATAAGCCGCTATGGGATACCGGGACGGGCGCGGGTAGCAATCCTGATTTCGGAACGGGTGAACCCCGGGGCCCGTTATCCCGGCACAGTGATTTCCGCCGTGTGCGTCTGCGCACCGCGCCGAGACGTAAGCCGTCGGTGGCAAGCGACCGGACTGGCAGCGTGCGCTGCCGCCCGTGTTTCCGGTTTATGCGGGCGCAGTTGGGCTCAGCGGGCGAAGCGTTCGCGGGCGGCTTTGGCGGAGGCGCCCATTTCCATTTCCTCGAGGAGGGCGATAACGGCGCCGGGATCGGGCGGAGAGACCTCGTCCACGGCGGAGACGTCGAGGGCGGTATCGAGGCGGGTCATCTCAAGGTTGCGCAGGAGGTCTTCGCGGGCGGCGTGGACAAGGGGCTGGAAGCGCTTGGGCTGCAATTCGCCGCTGTGGGCGAGCACACCGGCGAGGTTCTTGTATTGCGCGAGCCACTTGGCGGCGGTTTTCGGGCCGACGCCGGCGAGGCCGGGGATGTTGTCGGAGGTGTCGCCTATGAGGGCAAGGTAGTCGGGAATCTGCGCCGCCTTCACACCGAACTTCTTGTGCACGGCCTCTTCATCCAGCTCCCGCCAGCCGAGTTTGGGGTTGGCGGTGGGCGGCGGCATCCACTGGATGACGCCGGGGCGCACGAGTTGGGCGAGGTCTTTGTCCGCGCTCACGACCATGACGGTGTCGCCGGCTTCGGCGCGCCGCACGGCGACGGACGCGATCAAATCGTCCGCCTCCACGCCGTCGCGCTCGACGCCCGTGTAGCCCATGGCGCGCGTCCATTGTTTGATGGCGGGAATCTGCTGCTCGAGGGCGGGCGGCGTCTCCTTGCGGTTGGCCTTGTAATCGGCATGGAGGGCGGTCTGCCGCGCCGCGCCGCCGAGGTCGAAAAAGACGACGAGACGGTCCGGGGCGAGGCGGTCGTCCACCCACCAGAGCGAGCGCACCCAGCCGTGCAGCGCACCTGTCGGGAAGCCGTCTTTGCGAGTGAGGTCCGGCATTCCGTAGAACGCGCGGAAGGCGAGGTTGTATCCGTCGACCAGTGCGATTTTCATAAGCGGTCTTCCCTATCAGGCCTTCCGGTCCGCGCGCAACTCCGTGCCGTTGACGAGGCGCTGGATATTCGAGCGGTGCCGCAGCACGATCATGGCGGCGAGCACGAGACAGAGCACAGAGATCCACACAGGGTACTTGAACGCCACGGCGCTGAAGGGCAGGCTGACCCCAAGGGCGATGGACGCGAGCGATACATACCGCGTGGAGAAAAAGACCACCAGCCACAACACAACACCCATGAGCATGACCCACGGCACAACGACAAAGAGCCCGCCGATCGTCGTCGCGACGCCCTTGCCGCCCCGGAATCCGAGAAAGACGGAAAAGCTGTGTCCGACGATGGCGCTGAACAGGCAGGCAACGGCAAGCATCCGGCCCATCGAATACTCTGCGGAACCGTGCGTCAGATCGCCGTACCACGCGAGGCCGAAGCCGACGAGGGCCGCCGCCACGCCCTTGAAAGCATCGAGGAAAAAGCAGAGGTAGCCCGGTCCCTTGCCGAGCGCCCGCAGGACGTTGGATGCTCCCGGATTGCCGCTGCCGACCGCGAAAATATCAACGCGGTGCGCCCGTGCGATAATCACGGCAAAGGGGATGGAGCCCAGGAGGTATCCGGCGGCGGCGGCAATGAGGAAAGCAGGCAATGGAGTCATCGGCATGTTCGCGTGCGAACCGGGATTGCCCGGCAACTGGGCGATGTTTACCCCACCCGCCGCCGCCGGCGCAAGAAAAAGGAAGATCCGCCCCGGCCCGCCCTCCCCGGTTCCGGCTTTACATCGCGGCGGGCCGCCCTACATTGCGCCCCCATACTTTCCTGCATGAAGAGGTCCGCGAACAACCGATGCACCGTCCCCGCGACGGCGGAAGCGCGCCCCGGCGTCCGTCCGGCGGCCTGAATCCACCGCGCATGGATATCCTCAAGGCATATTGGCGCATGGAGTATGTGACCTCTCCCTCGGACGGAGACGCCGGGCATGTGAATCCGTTCGCCGAGTTGCCCCGCGCGGGCGACGACCGCAAAGCCCTCATCATCCACCGGGCGGAGTACAACTATCTCGTGCTCAACAAGTTTCCCTACAACCCCGGACACCTTCTCGCCGTTCCCTACGAGACCGTGCCCGAACTGTCCGACCTTCCCCGCCCGGCCCGCGCGGAGTTGATGGAGCTGGTTGTCTTCGCGCAGGATCTTGTGCGCCGTGCAATGAATCCCGACGGGTTCAACGTCGGCATGAACCTCGGCAAGGTCAGCGGCGCGGGGATCCCCGGTCACCTCCACATCCACATCGTGCCGCGCTGGTCGGGCGACACGAACTTCATGCCGGTCATCGGCCGGACGCGCACCCTCCCGCAGGCGCTCGACGCCACCTGGGAGGTGCTCCGCGCTCACATACGCGCGGAAAACAAGGACGCTTGATGCCCGAAAAGACCCTCTATTTCCAGAGTCCGCGGCTGCTCGCCGAGCTGTATTGCGGCGACGAAGGCCTGCTCCGGGAGGTCGAGACCCGCCTCGGGGCGCGCCTTGTCACCCGCGAAGACTGGATCACGCTCGAGGCCGGACCCGCCGCGCTGGCCGCCGCGGAGACTTTTTTTGAACTCCTCGAAGCGGCACGGCGCAACGGCCTGCGCATCACGCGCACCGATTTCCGCAACATTCTGCGCGAAGTGGCGGAAGGGAAGGCCGACGAACTGCGCGGGGTTTTCGATGCCGCGCATGTCATCCACCTGCGGCGCAAGAGCGTTATCCCGAAGACCGTCAACCAGAAGAGCTACCTTGAGTCGATCGGGAAACGCGCCGTGGTCTTCGGCATCGGCCCCGCCGGGACGGGGAAAACCTACCTCGCGGTGGCGGCGGCATTGAACGCCCTGCAACAGGATCAGGTCGAACGGATTATCCTCACCCGGCCCGCCGTGGAGGCGGGCGAGGCGCTGGGCTTTCTGCCCGGCGACCTCACCGAGAAAATCCAGCCTTACCTTCTGCCACTTTATGACGCGATTTACGAAATGCTCGGCCGCGCCGACGGTCGGCGACTCGTCGGCCTGGAGAGCGACCGCGACCGCCGCGACGACCGGCAGGCGAAGATCGAGATCGCACCGCTCGCCTACATGCGCGGACGGACCCTTTCCAACGCCTTTGTCATCCTCGACGAGGCGCAGAACACGACTCCGGAGCAAATGATGATGTTTCTCACCCGCCTCGGCGAAGGCAGCCGCATGGTCATCACGGGCGACAAGACCCAGATCGACCTGCCCCGCCACAAGTACTCCGGACTCAAGGAAGCCGAGCACGTTCTCGCCGACGTGGAGGGCATCGCCTTCCATTATTTCGAGGGCCGCGACGTCGTGCGCCACCCCATGGTGCAGCGCATCATCGACGCCTACGGCGCCTACGAAAGACAGACCGGCGCGCATTCCCCGCGCGAAGTCGCCAGAGACTGAACCGGACCGCGTTCTCCCATGGCCGTTTTCCGCAGAAACCGCAAGGAATCCTACCGTCGCCGCCGCCTCCAGGCCGCCACCGGGCAGCCCGGCGAGGGCTTTGCCTTCGACCGGCGCGGCCTCGCCAACTCCGGGCTCTTCGCGCTTCTCGCCGTGCTTATCATCGTGGTGTGCTTCGCGGGCCTCTCCCCACCCACTCCCGTCATCCGCGAGGGGCAGGTCGCGCGCACGCGGGTGACGGCCGACTTCGACTTCACCTACCGCAGCGAAATCGAGACACGCGCCCTCCAGGAAGAACGGGGCCGCCGCGTGCCGCCCGTCTACCGCATTGAAATGGCGGGCTACGAGTCGTTCAAGGAGAGCTTTGAGCGCATCCTTGAAGCGCTCCAGACCCACTTCTCCCTGCCCGATGCCGACGCCGGGCGCCCACGCCCCAACGCCGAAGCCATCGCCGAGGCCCTGCGGCGCGACGACATCCCCAACCCCTACAACCTCAGTCCAGGCGACCTCGCCGTTGTCTTCGGCGCGCTCTCGCCCCGCCAGCGGCGCGAGGCCACGGAAGAAGCGCTCCAGACACTGCGCGATGTCCTCCGCCAAGGCATCTACGAAATGGACGAGAGCCCCTTCGGAGACGCTTCGGGACGCCTCAGCCGCTTCAACGTCTTCGACGACGAAGGACGCCTCGACCAAGTGGATATCCAGCCCTACGAAGAGGCGCTCCGCTCCCTGCGCATCAACCTATCCGCCCTCGATGTCCCGCGCCACGTCTCCATCGCCTATTTCCGTATGCTCCGCGAGGGGCTCCGCCCCAACGTGCGCTTTGACGAGGAAAAGACCAACGAACTCGTCGCCCGCACGCAGGCCGCCGTCGAGCCCGTCACCGTGAGCGTGAGCCAGGGCGACACGATCCTCGAGCCCAATACCCGCGTCTCCGCCCGCCATGTGGAGCAACTCGAAGCCTACCGGCGCGCCTTGCGGCAGGCCGAGGCGCAGGAGCGCACCCTCGGACTCGACCCGCTCTTCATCGAGCGTGCCATCCTTGTTCTCGTTGTCGTCCTCGGGGCCGCCCTCTACCTGCGCGTCTCGCGGATCTCCATCGCGGCCAACCAGCGGATCATCACCTACGCCGGGCTCCTCGTCCTCTTCAACCTCTTCATCATCCGGCTGCTCTTCGAATTCCGCACAAGCGGCATCGCCGAGGCCAATCCCGTCCTCTCCACCGTCGTGCCCTTCTTCACACCGGTGGCGCTCGGGCCGATGATCATCACCATGCTCCTCGGCGTCGCGCCCGGGGTCCTCGCCGCCGCCTTCATCGGCATCCTCAACGCCATGATGTACGGCAACTCGCTGCACATCCTCGTCGCGAGCCACCTCACCGCCCTCGTCGCCATCTATTTTTGCCGCAACATTCAGATGCGCGCGCGCGTCGTGCGCGCGGGCTTCTTCTCCGGGCTCATTCTCGCCGCCGCCGCCATCCTCCTCGGTATGCGCGACTCCGTCGAGTGGACGACGGTCGTCTACCAAGTCCTTGCCGCCGCCGGCGCGGGCGCGCTCACCGGCGTCATCGTCGTCGGCATCCTCCCCTTCTGGGAGAACCTATTCAAAGTCTCCACCGACATCACCCTTCTCGAACTCACCGACTTCAACCACCCGCTCCTGCGCCGCCTGCAGATGGAGGCCCCCGGCTCCTACCACCACAGCCTCATGGTCGCCAACCTCGCGGAAAACGCCGCCGCGCGCATCGGGGCCAACCCCCTCGTCTGCCGCGTCTGCTCACTCTACCACGACATCGGCAAGATGGTGAAGCCCGAATACTTCACCGAAAACCAGCGCGACGGCTACAACCCGCACATCGAGCGCAACCCCTCCATGAGCGCCCTCGTCATCAAGGCGCACGTCAAAGAAGGCGTCCAGCTCGCCCGCGAATACAAGCTCCCGCGCATTATCATCGACGTCATCCGCGAGCACCACGGCACCAGCCTCATCCAGTATTTCTACTACAAAGCCCTCGAGCAGCAGCGCGTCTCCGCCCTGCCCGACTCGCCCATGCCCAACGCCCCCCGCGTCGAACTCGACAAAGTCAACGAAGACACCTACCGCTACGAGGGACCGCGCCCGCACTTCGTTGAGAGCACCCTCATCATGCTCGCCGACTCCGTCGAGGCAGCCGGCCGGTGCCTGCGCAAAGTCACCCCGCAGAGCATCGACGAACTCCTCGAAAAAATCTTCCAGCAGCGCCTCGACGACGGCCAGCTCGACGATGCCCCCCTCACCATCCGCGACCTCGCCGCCGTGCGCGAGAGCTTCTCCTTCACCCTGCTCAACATGCTCCACGCGCGCATCGAATACCCGGAGGATCCAGAGGCCGAGCGCAAGGCACGCAAACGCGCCACGCGCAAGAGCGCCAACCCCTTCGCCGAGGCCGCCGAACGCGCCGCCGCCCGTGAAGCCGGAGCCACGCCGCCTGTCGTTTCCGGCGACGAATCCGCGCCGAAGAGCGACGAAGCGGGCGAAGAGCCCGAGCCCGCCTCCGCCGCCCCCCGCGGAAGCGGCACTTGAGTCCATGCCCGCCGCGCCGCGCACCGTCGAGGCTGTCTCCGAAGTCCCCGGCTTCGCGTGGGACGACGGTGCCCTCGCCCGCCTCTTCGCCGTGCTCGACACCCACCCGCTCGCCGCCCGCGCCCCGGCGGGTACGCTTGCCCTCGCCTTTCTCGACAACCCCGCCTCCGCCGCCCTCCACCGCGATTTCTTCGACGACCCGGAACCCACCGACGTCATGACCTTCCCCGGCGACCCCGACGAAGGCCACGCCGGCGACATCGCAGCAAACATCGAAATCGCCCGCGAGGAAGCCGTTCATGCCCGCTGGTCGCCCGACGAAGAACTCACCCTCTACCTCGTCCACGGCTGGCTCCACCTCGCCGGATTCCGCGACGACACCCCCGAAGCCACCGCCGCCATGCGCGCCGCCGAGCGGGACCTCCTCGACCACCTCCGCGCCCACAAAGCCCTCCCCGCCTTCACTTGGCCGTGAAGCCCGCGGCCCGAAAAGCCATTTTTCCGCGAGTCAGGAGCTTGTCTGATTGCCAATGCCCAACGGCCCCGCGCCTTGAAAACGCGGGAAGGCCCGCAAACAGGATGATCCTACTAAGAGCCCGGGGGTGTGCCCGGATCCCAGTAGGGAGGCTCAATCCCGACTCTTAGAAACAGCGGCATGTCGCCGTTGACGTTGAATACCGCCTCACGGCCTTCCACGCCGTCGTCCTCCCAAACAACATGCTCCTCTACAGGCACGGCGGGCGACCACTCGACGAAATCGGCCGACCGCTGAACCTCCACGTTCACGTCGATCGCATTTGTATTCAAGCTGTATCGAAAAACTACCCGCCCGGCACCGTTGTTCGATTGCTCAACGCGCGGAAGATCGTCGTGAACGGCTGTCAGCGGTGCAAGCCCCATGCCGTAAGCCTCAAAGTTCGTGAGGTTAAGCGGACCATTGCGGTCTTCTCTGCCGCGCCGGTCGACGGGCACTCCGGTGGTATCCAGCCATGCCTCAAAGGTCACCGGCACAAGGTCAAGCGTAGCGGGTTCACTGAATACGGTTCCTACGGTATTCTGCACGCGCACCCGGAAGCGCGCCCCGTTGAGCATGGGCACAGCGGACAAAATACGCAGTTCAGCGGTGCCTGTATCCCGGAAAAGGTTTCCGCCGGACGAACTGTCTGTTATGTCACCGAAGGTCTCCCCTTCATCCAATGACATCTGCCATCGGTAAGACGGGGGAGGATGCGCCAAGGCCGATACGTTGAAGCTGGCTTCAGAACCCTCCGCGACGCGTCGACTCTCCGGGTCCGCAAGGATAACCGGCGCCGCAGGCCCCGGTGTCACAGACAGTATGGCTGCTTCGCTCGCAGCGAATCCCTCAGGGTTCTCCGCTACGGCACGGAAACGGAGCCCGTCCATCTCCAGGGACACGGACGATACCGTCAGTTCCGCGGTATGTGTCCCGGAAAAAGGCGGCTCCTCGTGCAGCGCCTCAAACGTATCGCCGCCGTCCGCTGACACTTCCCAACGGAATTCCGGCGCCGGTACGCCCGAAGCCTCCACCGTGAAGAATGCCGACCCGCCTTCTTCCACGATGACAGACTGCGGATGAGCCGAGAAAACGGGAACGGCGGGGACGGCAACATTCAGCTTCGCCGGTTCACTGGCGTAGCTTACACCGTCCACTGTAATCTCGGCACGGACACGCAACCCGTGGAAAAAACTGGATACATTGAGAATTGTGAGGCTGCCGGTAAACGCGCCGCTGAACTGGCCACTGTCGGTAATATTGCCGAATGTAACGCCGTCATCGAAGGAAGTTTGCCACCGGAACTGCGTTGCCGACGGATCCTCCACCTCGACAGTGAAAAATGCGTCCTGCCCTTCCAGAACTTCACTATCCTCCGGATGCGTGACAATCGGTGTACCCACCGGGGCAATCGACCGGTAGGTCGTTCCCATGCGGATCTCGTCAATGCGGGTCCCTGTGTAGTCGGCGCCAAGGCCCTGGCCTTCAAAATCGGGCTCGTCCTGCAGCTGGGAGGGGCCGTTGTTGCTGACCCAGAGCATAACGCGGTCGACGGCAAGGTCGGTGACCATTGTGAACTCGGCGACGGGATCGCCGGGATCTTCGGCATGCGGATCGGGATTGACCCACCACGCGACGGTCTTCGTGTCAAAATCGAGCTTCATGACGAGAAAGACCGTCTCGCCGTCGACGACAGGCACATCGCTCGTGGACCATTTTTCGCCGCGTACGCCGTTTTCGTAAAGCCGCTCCCCTCCGGCGGACCAGACCGTCTGGTCGCGGGTGGCGTTGTTGCTGATGCCCATGTAGATCGAGTTGTGCTGCGCGATAGAATCGGAAAACGTGAACTGAAACCATCCGCCGCCCTCCGGATCCCCGTCAATTTGCGCGTTCATGAGCACGCTGACCCAGCGTTGCCCCGAAGTGCCGAAGTAGGAGAGGAATCCGGGAATGAACCGGTGAACCACGTTGTTGCCCTGCTGCGCTTCGTCGCGGAATTCGAAAGCGCCGCCCACGCTTTCAATGCCGGGATACGACAGCCCTTCCGCAGTAACGCCGTGGTAAAGCGAGAAACCGGGTTCATCCTGCTCCCATGCCCACCACGTGACCTGTTCGCCGCCGTCCATGCGCCAGCCGAAGCTCGTCTCACCGGATTTATTGTCCAGAACACCCGGCTCCATATCGAAGCCTTCGTAGAGCAGTGTCTCAGCGGGCAGGGGAATCCCGGCGAGAACAAAAAACAGACAAGGCGAAAGCGCTCGAATGAGCGGCGCAGCAGTTTGACGTTTCATTACGGAGTTGTTTGTGTTTTTGAGGTTCGCTGTTGAACAACAGCCAATGCGATGAAACGAATCCCCCGGTCAAATCGGCGAACCCTCACCGCGCATTGCATTCAAATGAGAACATTCAGTTCCGCTGTGAACAAGGCGGAAATTGAAAGATTTTCGCAGAAGTCCGAAGAGAATCCTGCGGTGCCGTAATGGCATCCCGGAAGCAGGTGAGAGAACTCCTCAACCCAGCGCCACCAGATGCCCGGGCGCCGCGCCATCTACGGCGGCAAGCGGAATCGTTGGATCAAATGTGACCAACCGACCACCCTTGCGCACCGCCAATCCCAGCAAATAGATGTCCGTCAGTTGCTTGGATCCAAGCATGTGATCGCGCAGGAAAACAGCTTCCCGCAAGGAAATCTCATCGGCCCAAAATTCGTGGTCATGGTGTGCGACGAACCGCTCCAACCGCCCGATGACGTCAGCAGGGCTGAGGGTAAAGTGCTTGCTATAGTGAGGGTGGCTCAGTATCCGCAGCAGTCCGTTTTCGGTGAGCGGACAGGTCGCGATACCTGCTGACGCGCCACCCTCCAACCAACTGTGAGCGGCTTCATTGAAAGTGTGGTCCCCGTCGAACAATGCGACCAACACATTCACATCGAGCAATGCCCGCCTCATAGACCGTCTTCATCCAGAATCCGGTTCACGTGGGCCATGGTAATCAATTCACCACGCCGGGGAAGTTGCTCCACTCCGTTGCGAGTCCCGCCACGGGCACCCGGTGAATCCTTTGCGCCTGCCGCGAAGCCCCGCCGAGCCAACGCTGAGATCACCGCCCCCGCCGTGCGCTTTTCCCTCGACGCCAGTTCTTTCGCCAATGCCAGCACATCGGCGTCGATGTCCAAAGTCGTCCTCATGATGCTTGATGCTTGCACATCTGATGCAGAAGTCAAGTTCACTCGACCGCACGAGGGTTTCCCGTGGGCACCCGATCCGTGAAGGCGCGTCACATCCGCCGCAGGCGCAGGGCGTTGGCGATGACGGAGACGCTGCTGAGCGACATGGCGGCACCGGCGATCATGGGATTGAGGAGGATGCCGAAAAACGGATAGAGGATGCCCGCCGCGACGGGGACGCCGAGGGAGTTGTAGACGAAGGCGAAGAAGAGGTTCTGCCGGATGTTGCGCGTGGTGGCGCGGCTGAGGCGCAGTGCGGCGGCGACGCCCGCGAGGTCGCCTTTGACGAGGGTGATGCCGGCGCTCTCGATGGCGACGTCGGTGCCCGTTCCCATGGCGATGCCGACATCGGCGGCAGCGAGCGCGGGAGCGTCGTTGATTCCGTCGCCCGCCATGGCCACGACGGCGCCACCGCCGCGCAATTCGTCGACCAGCGCCCGCTTGGCGGCGGGGTCGAGGCCGGCGCGGATTTCGTCGATACCGAGTTCGGCGGCGACGGCGCGTGCCGTCCCTTCGTGGTCGCCGGTGGCCATGACGATGCGGATGCCGAGGCCGTGGAGCGACCGGATCGCCGCCTTGGAGGTCGGCTTGACGGGGTCGGCGAGCCCGATGAGCCCCAGCACGGTGTCGTCGCGCGCCACCGCCACGACCGTCCGCGCGGAGCAGCGGAGCGACTCGACCCGCTCGGCCAGCGCGGGGGGCACCTCCGCACCCTGCTCTTCGACAAAGGCGGGCTTGCCGAGGACAACGCGTTCGCCGCCCACCGTGCCGGTGACACCGCCCCCGCTGTGTGCCTCGAAGTTCTGTGCCTCCGCGATCCCGATGTCAGCGTCTTTCGCGGCGGTGACAATAGCGGCGGCGAGGGGATGCTCGCTGTGGCGTTCGAGGGCGGCGGCGAGGCCGAGCAGTTCATCGTTGCCCACCCCTTCGGCGGGGATTACGTCGGTCACCGCCGGTTTGCCCGCGGTGAGCGTTCCGGTCTTGTCGATGACAAGGGTCGTGACGGAGCGCGCCCGCTCGAAAACAGCGGCGTTGCGCACGAGCACCCCCCGCTCCGCGCCGCGCCCCACCCCGACCATGATGGCCATGGGCGTGGCGAGCCCGAGGGCGCAGGGACAGGCGATGATGAGCACGGCGACGGCGTTGACGACGGCGTAGGCAAGCGACGGTTCGGGACCGGCGAGCCACCAGACGAAAAAGGCCGCCACCGCCACCGCCACGACGACCGGCACAAACCACGCCGCGATGCGGTCAACGGTCTTCTGGACGGGGGCGCGGCTGCGCTGCGCCTCCGCCACCATACGCACGATACGTGCGAGCATCGTCTCCGCGCCGACTTTCTCCGCCCGCATGACGAAACTACCGGTCTGATTGACCGTTCCGCCGACGACCGCGTCGCCCTTGTCTTTCTCCACCGGCACGGGCTCCCCGGTCACCATGGACTCATCGACGGCGCTCTTTCCCTCCGTCAAGGACCCGTCCACCGGAATCCGTTCCCCGGGGCGCACACGCAGGAGATCCCCCTCCGCGACATCCGCGACGGGCACCGTCTCTTCTTCGCCGTCGCGGACGCGCGTGGCCGTCTTCGGCGAAAGGTCGAGGAGCGCGCGGATGGCGCCGCCCGTGCGCGAGCGCGCCTTGGCCTCGAGCAGTTGCCCGAGCAGGACGAGCGTCGTGATGACGGCGGCGGCCTCGAAGTAGAGCCCGACGGCGCCATTTTGCCGGACGGACTCAGGGAACACGCCCGGCACGAGCACCGCGGCGGCGCTGTAGACGTAGGCCGCGCCCACACCCAGCGAGATAAGGGTGAACATGTTGAGGCTGCGGTGAACCACCGAGCGCCAGCCGCGCACGAAAAAGATCCCGCCCGCCCAGACCACCACCGGCGTGGCAAAGACAAATTCCAGCCACGGCCCCCACCCCGCCGGAACCCACGCCGTCGGATCGCCGCCGGGCAGCATGTGCCCCATGGCGATGAAGACGACCGGCACGGTGAGCGCGGCGCTGATCCAGAACCGGCGCGCAAGCGAGCGGATTTCCACCGCTTCCTCCGCCGATCCGTCGCCGCCGCCCGCGTAGGCGGGATTGCGCTCCAGCGCCATGCCGCACATGGGGCAGTCGCCGGGTTTGTCCGACTCCACGCCCGGACACATCGGGCAGAAATACTTCGCCGTGGGCGACGGCTCGACATCGCCGCCGTCATGGTGCACGCCGCAGCAAGAGCGCTTCGCTTCCTCCGCCTCTTCACAATGCCCGCCGCAGCAGGACGCTTCGGCCCCGGTTTCCCGCTCCGGCCGTTTCTCCTGTGAACAGCACCCGTCCGCCATCACGCGGCGCTCCTTTCCGACAACATTCTGCGCATAGGCAGACGTTCTCAACCCCCTTCCCTTCCCGCAACGGCAAAACAGCGCTGCCGTCCGCCTGCCGATCTCCCCGAACGCGACCTCGCCGAACGCGCCCCCATAAGATATTTTTGCCGGACCGTGAAATTTGTTGAACATTCACCCCGCAACCCCGTCAAAGCATAACAGAGAGGCACGCATATGTGGATAGCAGATGGTTCCTCTCCGTTTTCAGTCTAGTTTGTGGTTTGGTTAAGCACTTGGGAAACACCGCTTCGGCAATAGCCGGGGCGGTGTTTTTCATTGGGAACCGTAGCGCGCGGCAGGAGGGGCATTTTCAAGCGCCCACAGGCTGGAGATGTCTGTGGAAAAAAGAGGCGCCCCGGCGGATAGTCCGGGGCGCCTCAGGTCAGTCAGGTGCGGTTTGGGGTAAGCCTTGGAAAAGCGGCGGGCTCACTGGCAGGCTTCGCATTCCTCCCCGCGCATGCGCGCCTCGAGGGAGCAGGCCTCTTTCTCGGCCTCGGTGTAGGCGCGCTTGGGCTGCTCGGCTTTGATGCTGACGGTGGCCTTTTCAATGTTGGAGGCGCCGATGGTGCGCAGGTAGTAGGTCGTTTTGAGTCCCTGTTCCCACGCGGCGCGGTACATGTGCGAGAGCGTCTTTAGATCGGGCTTGGAGAGCCAGAGGTTGACGGACTGGCTCTGGTCGATCCACTTCTGGCGGCGCGCGGCGGCGCGGATGACCCAGATGAAGTCGATTTCAAAGGCGGTCTGGTAGCGGTCGCGCATGTCGCCGGGAACGCGGTCGATCTTCGAGAGGTCGCCCTCGAAGTATTTGAGCTGGTCGCGCATGTCGTCGTCCCAGAGGTGACGGCGCTTCAGTTCCTTGACGAGGTAGGGATTGAGGATGACGAACTCGCCCCCGAGGTTGCTTTTGGCGTAGAGATTTTTGTAGGTCGGCTCGATGCACGGGCTCGAATGCATGATGTTCGAGATCGTGGCGGTCGGGGCGATGGCGAGGACATTGGAGTTGCGCATGCCCTGCCGCGCGATCTTGTCGCGCACGGGCTGCCAGTCCATGTTGCCGCCGCGGGGCACGTCGAGGGCGACGCCGCGCTCTTTTTCGAGGAGGTCGAGGGTGTCCTGCGGGAGGAGACCGCGGGACCACTTGGAGCCCTCGTACGTACTATAGGCCCCGCGCTCGGCGGCGAGGTCGCTGGAGGCCTCGTAGGCGTAGTAGGCGACGGCCTCCATAAACTCGTCGTTGAACTCGACGGCCTCTTCGCTCGTGAAGGCGAGGCCCTTCTTGAGGAGGGCGTTCTGCAGGCCCATGACGCCGAGGCCGACGGGGCGGTGGCGCATGTTGGCGTTGCGGGCGGCCTCGGTGGGGTAAAAGTTGATGTCGATGACGTTGTCGAGCGCGCGCACGGCGATACGGATGGTTTCGCGCAGCTTCCCGAGGTCGAGGGCGCCGTCGGCGTTGAGGTGATTCTCAAGAACGACCGAGCCGAGATTGCACACGGCGGTCTCGTCGGCACCGGTGTTGAGGGTGATCTCGGTGCAGAGGTTGGAGCTGTGGATGACGCCGCAATGGTCTTGCGGGCTGCGGACGTTGCACGGGTCCTTGAAGGTGATCCACGGGTGGCCCGTCTCGAAGAGCATGCGGAGCATTTGTTTCCACAGGTCGACGACTTCGACTTGCCGGCTCCAGATGCGGCCTTCTTCGGCGAGGCGCTCATAGTGCTCGTAGCGCTCCTCGAAGGCGGCGCCGTAGAGGTCGTGCAGATCCTTCACCTCATTGGTGCGGAAGAGCGTCCAGTGCTTTTTCGCGCCCGGCTCGCCCCGCTTGACGAGGCGCTTCATGAAGAGGTCGGGGATCCAGTTGGCCGTGTTCATGTCGTGGGTACGGCGGCGGTCGTCGCCCACGTTGCGGCGCAGTTCGAGGAAGTCGTAGACGTCGTTGTGCCATGTCTCGAGGTAGGCGCAGCCGGAGCCGCGCCGTTTACCGCCTTGGTTGACGGCGACGAGCTGGTCATTGTGCATCTTGAGAAAAGGGATGACGCCCTGGCTCTCGCCGTTGGTACCCTTGATGTAGGAACCGGTGCCGCGCACGGAGGTCCACGAGCCGCCGAGACCGCCGGCCCACTTGGAGAGGAAAGCGTTTTCAGCGATGCCGCGCATCATGATGCTCTCGATGGAATCGTCGACCTTGTAGAGGTAGCAGGACGAGAGCTGGCTGTGGTGGGTGCCGCTGTTGAAGAGCGTGGGCGTGCTGGAGCAGAAGCGGCGGCTCTTGTAGAGATTGTAGAGCTGGATGACCCAGCCCTCGGCATTCTCCTTTTCCCCGATAAAGAGGCCCATGGAAACCCGCATCCAGAAGAACTGCGGGGTCTCGAGGCGGCGCGGATCGCGGCGCGTCTTGTCGACGAGGAGGTAGCGGTCGTAGAGGGTCTGGATGCCGTGGAAGTCGAAGTCCATGTCGGCTCCGGGGTCGAGGGCCTCGGCGAGGACGTCGAGGTCGTAGCGCTCCGCGAGGACGGACTGGAGCCGGTCGATGGCAACCGCTTGCTTGATGTAGCGGCGGAAGGCCTTTTGGTGAAACTCCTTGAGGCGGCCTATGCCGTGCTCGGCGATGTTCCAGTCGAGAACTTCCTCGTAAATATAGGTGAGGAGGATACGGCCGGCGAACTTGCCGAAATCGGCGTCGCGCTCGGTGAGGCTCTTGGCGTTGAGGATGATCGTCTTGCGCAGGTCGGCGAGCTTCATCTCCGGGTAGATGGAGCGGCGCAGCTCCGTCTCGATCTGCTCGCGCGTCAAGCAGAGGTCGAGGCCGATCATGGCGTAGTCGATGCGCTGCTTGAGGTCGGCCCCGTCCCAGAAGATGTTGGTGGCGTCGGGCAGCGTGATGAGGATCATGCTCTCCTGGCGGGCGTCGTCGCCGGAGGTGTCCTGCGCCTCGGCCTCACGCAGGGCGCGCCGGTGCGCACGGTAGAGGATGTAGGCCTCGGCGACCTTGAAGTGGCCGAGGCGCATCAGCTCTTCCTGCACGATGTCCTGGATTTCCTCGATGTGGATGCGCGAGACATTGAGCCCGCGCACGCGGTCGCCGACGGCCGTGGCCACGGCCACGGCGGGTTCGGAGTCGAGCCCGAGGGTGAGGAACGCTTTGCGCACGGCGACCTCCACCTTGCCGTCGTCCCACGCCACCTCTTTGCTGTTGCGGCGGATGACGCGCACGTTGACCGGCAAATCGCGGGTGTCGCGCCCGGCGTTGCGGAGCATGAGGAGGCTTTTCGCGACATCGGGGGCGTTGTTTTCGATGAGCGTCTTCTCGATGAGGATGTAGATCTCGCGCTCGCTGAGGGTGAGGGCCTTGCCCTCCTGCGCAAGGTTGGCGAGGCGCCCGGCCACGGCGCGGGCGACGAGCCCCACGAACTCGCGGTTTTTGTCGGTGTAGATGGCGTTCTCCTCTTCGTCGCGGGAGAGGAGGAGGTTGGTGAGCGCGCCGCCCACGGTCTCGGCGATCTCGCCGAGGTCGAAGTCGCAGACATCGTCGTCGACTTTCACCTTGACGGTGTCGGGCATCATGTCGGCGGGGAAGCGGGCGGGGTCGCGCACGACTCCGGCCCAGTCGAAGCGGGGCTTGGAATCGGCGGGCGCGTAGGCGAAGCGTTTCAGTGCGAGGTCTTCTTCAAAAGCAGTGTGTCGTAGCATGGCGGTGTGTGTGGTGTTGGGTGTGTCTGTCGGAGCGTGAAGGAGTGGAAACGGGCAGGCGGCGGGCGCGCGCCGGAAGCGGGGAAGTCGGCGGCGGGACCGTCAGAGGTCGTCGTCGTCGACGGATTCGAGGGCGCCGGCTTTTTGGTATTCGGTCACGCGGCCCTCGAAGAAATTCTGTTCCTTGGAGACATCCATGAGTTCCGCGAGCCACGGCAGCGGATTCTGGACGCCGGGGTTGAGGGGCGCGAGGCCGACGCCCTCGAGGCGGCGGTCGGCGATGTAGTCGATATACTGCGAAAACTCCTCCGCGCTGAGACCGAGGGCGTTGACCGGCAGGCAGTCGGCGATGAACGCCTTTTCGAGCCGCACGGCCTCCTTCATGAGTTCGGAGAGTTCGGCCTGGAAGGCGTCGGTCCAGATGTCCGGGTTTTCGTCGACAAGATCGAGAAGGAGGTGCTTGAAGAGGGAAATGTGGTTGGACTCGTCGCGCAGGGTGTAGCGGAACATCTGGCCGATCCCGGGAAACTTGTTCTGCCGGTAGAGGCTCAGGACCATGCCGAAGAGCCCGTAGAACTGCGTGCCCTCCATGCACTGGCCGAAAAGGAACATGTTCTTCGCCAGTTCCTGCTTGTTGCGCAGGTCGTTGAAATCGAGATCTTTGCGCAGAGCGCGGCTGTTGTTCACGACAAGGCTGTTTTTGTCTTTGATCGTGGGGATGTCCTCAAACATCGCCTCGCACTCGTGGGGGTTGATCCCGAGCGAGCTGATCATGTAGACGAGGCTGTCGGCGTGGATGTTTTCCTCGTGCGCATGGCGGCCGAGGACGAGCTTCAGCTCCGGCGCCGTCACGACCTCGCGGGTGACATGGATGATATTATCGCCCACGATGCCCTCCGCCGCACTGAAATAGCCGATCGCCATCTTGATGATCCAGCGGTCGATGTCGGAAATCGTGCCGGAGGTGTCGCGCCACTGCTCGACGTCTTTCTGCATGGGGATATCCTCGGGCTCCCAGTGGTTGTTCTTCATCGTCCGGTAGAGGTCGTAGGCCCACTGGTATTTGAGCGGGAGGATGTTGAAGAACATCGTGTCGCGGCCGTTGATGACGCGCTTGGCCGCGTAGGCCGCCTCCGCTTTCGCGCGGTCGAGCGTGAAGGTCTTGTTGCCGATTGTGTAAGTAGTCGTGTCCATGGTGGTTTGCGGGAAAAATCGTCAGGAAAACACCGCGCCGGAGACGGCACGGGAAGGAAGAGATTGAGCCAAATCCGAAGAGGTAAGCGAGCACAAAACCATCACCGCCTCCACAAGATATTGGGTTGGGGAAGCTAGAACACCCCAAAATGTAGTGTCAACGGGTTTTCCAAGGCTCATTTCAATTTTTCCGGCAAAGGCCCGGAATGTCCTCTAAGCGGTCAGATTTCCGGCCCGGTGACAAGGAGGAGATATTGGAAAATATTCACCGGGTTACTCACACTGTCCGCCGTGCCTCGCTGAAGCGTCAGCCTACGCACCGCGCCCCCTCACCCGGCGCTTCTTCAACGGTAAGCCGGCAGAAACGCCGGGGTCCGGGCGGCACGGACAACTCCAGCCAGTCCCCAACGAGCTGAGGAACGGCGCGTGGGCGTTCTCTCCCGAAAACCGGCTCCGCGGAGGGGACGGACGCGGAAAACCGCGCCCGGTCGCTTTAGAGCCGCAGTCGCTCGAACAGGCGGAAGAGCAGAATAAAGAGCACCGCCAGAACGATGATGACCAACCAGTGGTTCAGGTGGACAACATCCGGCAGCGTGACTTTTCCCAGGTCGCCCCATGTGAGGACACTGGCCTTCAAGGCCGGGTAAAAGGCATTGTAGAGCGAGGCTCCCGCCAGCATTCCGACAATACCGAAGGCCGCGTGCCAGCGCCCCTCCCCGAGCGCACCGACGGCAGTGCCCGGACAGAGCCCGAAAAGTCCCCAGCCGATTCCGAAAAGCAGGCCGCCGACAATATTCGCTCCGAGGATGGTCTGCTTGATGCTCATCGAGACCATTCCGAGATCATGCAAGAGGTAGAGACCGACCATTCCCGTAAGAATGGCAGAGAGCATGAACTTGAAGATGGTCATGTCGATGAGGCGCAACGCGCCCAACTGCTTCTCGTAGCGCAGCACCCTCCCCTTTTGAAGGAGGAAACCGAAAGCAAGGCCGGTGAGAAATCCCATAATGAGCAGCTTCATGACCGTTTTCCTCCGTAAATGAGATTCGCGACAACAAGCCCCCCCGCGAAAAAGCAGGCAAGCGAAACAAACCCGCTAAGAGAAAGCTGCATCAGTCCGCTCAGACCGTGCCCGCTCGGACAGCCGTCGGCCAGCCGTGCGCCGAACATAGCGAAGGCACCGCCGACAAAGGCGACGGCACCGCGTTTCCAAACACTGTCGCCAAACCGGCCGGTCCACATCGGCGGAACACCTTCCGATTTGAAAGAGCGGTCGCTCCACGCGCCCACCGCAGCTCCGGCGAGGAGTCCGACAAGAAGCATGATCTGCCAGTCAACCCGAAGGCCGACAGACTGGTAGTATTCGCTCTGCGCGACACGCTCAGGCGCGACGATTTGCTCCACCGCTCCCGCCGCACGCACAAAACTCGTCGACGCTCCGAGAAACTGCCCGGTGATGGCCACCGACAGAATGGCCACGATTCCGACCATGGCACCGGCGAGGTAGGGGTTCCATCCGTCTCCAGTTGATAATTTCATAAACTGCCTTCTGTTCGTGTTTTACGATGAACCAACAACAGTGGCGCCCTCGTCCGGGCAGACTCCCGGTCGTTGGAAAGCCGCCACCGCCGCCCGCTCATCATGGGAACCATCATGAAAAGCCGTTTCGCTAGTGTCAACGCGGTCCCGAAGCAAATACACGCATCCTGTTTGCCGAAGGAGCTCCTCAAGTCCCGCGCATTTGCTGTATTCCAGTGGACATTTCGAGGCTTCGCCCTGCAATCTGCGGATGCGATGGTGATCTCCCCTCACACCGACCTCCGCTTCGAGCCCTTTTCCCGCCGGGGCAGCTACCTGTGCCTCCGGCGGTTCGATGAAACAACGCGTCCCGACGAAGGTCGGCGCGGTCTCTACCTCTCCACCTCACCTCCGGCCTACCGGTGCATCATCACACAACGCCTCGATGAGATCCGTAAACACGGCGATCCACAACGATACGGTTCCTTCTTCCCGAACTACCTGCTCAAAACATTGCAACAATGGTTCCTCCACAACGGAGACGACCTCTACGATCAGCTCAACCAGATCCGCAACGCCCTCTTCAGTGCCGAAGCCATCATCGCCCGGCTGAGAACCCCGCACGCCTGCGACACCTACCAACAAGAACAAATTTGGGCGGTAACGCCTACCACCTCAATTTGGCGAAAAGTACGACGTCAATTTGGGCGGTAACATGTCCCCTCCTGCGAGACGACGAGTTCTTTCACCATTTTGGCTTTGTGGCCGGGATGTGCGTCGACAACGAGCATCAAGGGGGATAGTGAGCCGTGCATGAGTGCGCGACACGATTCCTATGGAGATGATTCCCAGTGACCACTTTCAAGGTTGAGGAAGCGCTGGGGTTGGGTGGATTCCGGGAGATACCAGAGCCAGAGGCGGTCCTCGAGTCGGAAGAAGAAGGAATACGCTAAGTCCCGTGTCCAAAGCCAGCCCATGTCCGGCAGGTAAAGATAGACCCCGTCGAGGGTGCTTTGCGGAGCCACTTCGAAGAATCCATGGGTTGTGTGCCAATGCCAGTGTCCGCCGAGAGCGGCATAGAGCCCGAACCATTCGAGTTCGCGCCAGCCCGTGCCGCGGTTGGTAAACCCGTGATCCCAGGGCGGCGGCAAAGCAGTGAACCGTGCTACGAACGAACGGTGATCCGATACGGTGAAGGTGTGTGCCTGATTATGCGAAACAACCTGGCCCGCCTCCTCCCAGCGCGCAAAGGCGTATCCCGCCGCGGCTTCAGCGGTCACGGTAACAACCGCGCCCTGCGCAAACGATCCGCCTCCCGACACTGTTCCGCCGGTTTCCGGGGCTGCCGAAAGAACGATTGTGAAAACGTCCTCCGCAACCTCAACCCGGGTGGCGGCCTGCGCCAGGGGAGCGAAGGCCTCGCGGTTACCGACATTGTCGACGGCTACGGAGTAAAAGGCGTAGCTCCCGCGATCATCCCCATGAAACACAGCCGACCGCGCGTCTGTTCCCCGCAACC
>SLLG01000037.1 GCA_007134215.1 Opitutales bacterium
GCCTGACCTTCGATGAGCCCGTCCGCCCCGATGCCACGATTACTCTGGTTGGTCCGGGCGGCCCCGTTCCCGGAACCGTTTCGCTGGGGGTAAACGCGCTTGTCCTCACCTTTGTTCCTGAAGTCGAGTTGCCCGCGAACGCGACCTTCACCGCCACGGTGGACAACGTGGCCGACATCGCGGGCAACTTCGCTGAAGACCTCCCGTTTGTCTCCACCTTTGCCACGCTCGACACCATTGGCCCGGAGATCGCCGAACTGCGCCTCAAAGACGGTGCCGCTCCCATCGCCGGCGCGCCCGTCACGCTCGAAGTGGTCCTCACAGCGCCCGATCCCGGCGCACGCGTGCGCTATTCCGTCGACTTCACGCCTCTCGGCTCAACGGAGCCGGATGTTTTGGAATTCACCCACACCTTGCCCGCCTCGGGCACGATCGTCTTCCGCGCCATTGCCATCGACCGCTTCGGCAACGAAGGCGAGGTCGCGGAGTTGCCCGTAACGATTGTTCCCAACGTGCCGCCAACGGTCTCCTTAACGCGCTTACAGCCCGAAAGCGGCCCAGTCGGGACCGGCAACACCGTGCTCGTTCGCGTCGAGGCCCTGCACAGCGGCGGCGTGGCTGAGTTGCGCGCAGCCATGGGCGGCGCCGCGATTGTTCCCTTGCAGGTGACGGATGGCGATCCCATCCAGTTACAGGCCACGGTCTCGCCCTCCGCCGGACCGGCTGCCGCAATCAATATCGTGGCTGTTGCCACCGATATCACAGGCGAGACCAGCGGCGAGCAGACGTTCACCATCCCGATTTTCGACAACACATCGCCCACCGTTACTCTCGCGGCACCGGCTGCAAATACCCTCTTTGAAGCCGGTCAGGCACTCAATCTTACCGTCGTGGCAGGGGACAACTTCGGCGTGACCCGCCTCGACTGGTCGGTCACGGGTGCGTTTGCCGCGTCCGGGGAAGTTGATGTTCCCGCCCAACCGGGCAACCATCCGCGCGTGGTGAGTATTCCAATACCCGCAGGGACGCCCAACGACGGCGAGCCCTTCACGGTGAGTGTGCAGGCCTTCGATGCTGCGGGACTATCGTCCAACCAGCCGTCGCGCACCTTCCGCATGTTTGATCGGGTGCCCCCGCGCCTTGTGGAGATTTCGCCCGCCGACGGCTCGGAGAATGTGCCGCCGCTCGGCGCGGCATGGACATTGGCCTTCGACAAGGATCTGGATCCGGTCACCGTTGCGGCCGATACGTTCACGGTCGTTGATGGCGTAGGTGATCTATTGCCCTTCACCCTCACGGTGACGGACCCCCGCAGTTTTCGCATACAGCCGGAGGATCAACCGCTCGAAGCGGAGACGACCTACACGCTTTCGGTGGCACCGGCCCTCGCCGATCTTTCCGGTAATGTTTGGATCGATACAGATTGGGGTACTGTTCCTGCCGAGGGCCTTGCTTTCAGCTTCACCACCGGGACGGCGGCGTCCATCGAGCCGCGCACGGGCGACCCCATCGTGCCCGGGCAATCGATCACAGCGCGCCTCTTCATCGCGCCCGATTCGGGGGTCACTGCGGCAACGTTCGCTTTCAACGACGACGACCCTGTCTCGCGCACCGTACCCGCAGGCTCGACCGTTGTTGAGCAGCGGTTGGACCTTCCCGTCGACGCGACCGATGCCATTCTGCACGTAACCGCAACGATTGCCGGTGAGGTCGTCGAGTTCGCCCCTGTGGTCCTCGCCGTTCGCCCGCGCGAGGCCGACGACTCCGGCGACGGACTTCCGAACGGTTGGAAGGTGGACAACGGCCTCGATCCCTTTGTCCATGACGCAGATGACCCGGTGCTCTTCACCGATGATTTCGAGGAGGGCGCCTACACCGCCGAGTTCTGGTACGATCCGGATAATCGCTGGCACCGAACCAACGGCACCTACGCCCGCAACCCAGCCAACTCCACTTCCTTCAATTTCTCCACCGTCGCCACAACCGCCGGACTCACAGATTTCGATCTCACCGTTGACATGTTGGGCGCGCGCGATGGGGGTATCGTTTTGCGTTCGGACGCGCGTGCGGACAATGCGGTCGTCTTTATTTTCCGCCCGAACAATGCGGACGCCTATTTCATCACACGGACGAACGGGGCTTGGGGGGCAATCGTAGGCCAAGTCACGGGCCTGAGCGGACTCGGCGGGGCTGATTTCCGCATCAACATCCAGGTGCGCGGCAACCGATTCGACGCATCCGTGGCACACCTGCAATCCCCGGATGTGGAACTCTTTTCCACGGCCATGGACGGCAACGCGGCGAGCGCCAACCTGCGCGGCGGGCATGTCGGCCTATATTCCTTCAATTCAACAGCGGGCGAGCGTTTCGATCATTTCGAAGTCCGCCTGCCTGCCGAATCCCTTGGCATTCCAATCGACCGCGAAGCCGACGGCCTCACGCACCTCGAACAATTCGAACTGGCGACCGATCCCCGTGCGCTCGATACCGATGGCGACGGCCTCGCCGACGGGGCCGAGGTCTGGGGCAAATACCAGGCCCTCGGTTGGTGGCGTGGCGAGGCGACGACAACCGACGTCTTCCGCCGCTATCCCGGAGCCATCCAGAACGGTCCCTTGAGCTATGCCGAAGGCGCGCGCGGACGGGCCTTTGCCTTTGACGGCGGCCCTGGACGTATCCAAATCCTCAATTCAGGAAATGGATCGCTTCGACTCAACGGTGAGGCGCTCACGCTGGAGGCATGGGTCCATCAAAATGACGCCACGCAAGCTGGAAACGGCGACGACGCCCAAACCATCTTCGATAAGTTTTCCGACGGCAGCACACCCAGCGGCTACCTTCTTGACCTCGTCAACGGGCGTCCGCGTCTACTTGTGGCCACGGCGGATCATGCGGAGGGCATATCCGTTCTTTCCACCGTTGCGGTGCCGCTGAACGAGTGGGTCCACCTCGCGGGCGTCTACGATGGCACGGCCCTTCGCCTGTATGTCGATGGTAGTGAATTTGCCACGACACCGGCCACGGGTGCGCTCCTGCCGAACAACCTCGCCGCTGCCATCGGCAACGACAATGGGGGTTCGACCGGCTACGGCTTCAAGGGCCGCATCGACGAGGTTGCCGTTTATGGCCACGCCCTGCCTGCCGAGCACATCGCTGAATTGGCTTCCCTGCAGCGCGACGGGCGCGTCTTTGCTCTCGATCCGCTCGACCCCGATACGGACGGCGACGGCATTCCCGACGGGATCGATCCCTTCCCGCTCCAGCCGAACCGCCCGCCGATTCCGGGCGAGCCCGTCTTCACCGCCAACTCCGGCCTGCCCCAGACACTCTTCGAAGCCGATATCCTTGCCGACGCGAGCGATCCCGACGGCGACGCCATCCTTCTTACAGGTGCTTTCGAACAGCCTGCCAACGGCACCGTGACCTTAAGTGAAAGCGCCCGCACGTTCACCTACACATCCGACGGCGGATTCAGCGGCGAGGACAGCTTCACCTACACCCTCGCCGATGAGTGGGGCCTCATCGCGACAGGCACGATTGTCATCAATGTCGACGCCAACCGCCCGCCAATTGCGGGGGTAGAGGATCCCTTTTCAGCCCTTCGTTTCGTCGGCGGGGACGGAAGGATCACGCTGCCAAACGGATTGATCCATGGTTCGACACAGATCAGCGTGGAAGTGTGGTTCCAGGCGCAACCGGGTTCCGGGGGCGGGGTCCTTTTCGGCTACCAAGGCAGCGCCTATCCATCGGGTGCAGGAGGCTGGGTTCCGATGCTCTACTTAGGGACGGATGGTCGCCTTCGGGGTGAATATTGGTTCAATTCGATCGATCCCATCACCTCGGAAACCGACCTGCGCGATGGAGAATGGCACCATGCCGTTCTCGTGGGAGCGGGCGACACTCAGAGCCTCTGGCTCAACGGTGAGCTTGTCGGGACCCGGTCGGGCGCGATCAACCATATTTCCATGGTGCACAACCAAATCGGCGCCGGGGTTACGAGTTCGTGGCCTGCCACCGGTTCGTCTACCTTTGAGGGCAGCATCTATTCCGTCCGCATTTGGCACCGCCCGCTGGATTCCTCTGAAATCGGCTCTGCCTTCGATCAACCGTTAACCGTCGATCCCTTGGATCTCGTTGCATGGTACGCCTCCGCTGCCGGGATCGATCCGGAGGTTCTCGACGATGTTTCCGGAAACGGGCGGCACGGGGTTTTTGCGGGTACCGGTCAGCAGCGCCCACAGCGCCAATCCTTAGAGCGCCTTGATCGTTTTCGTTCCATTGTTGAACGCGGAACGGAAGGGCAGGCGCTGCTGGTGACTCTCGAAGGCGTCGATCCCGACGGCGATCCGCTGACGGCCATCGTTCGCAGCCTTCCTGCAAACGGCACCCTCTTCCAGTTTTCGGATGGTGCCATAGGCGATGCCATCACAACGGTGCCAACCGTCGCCACCGATCCAGCGCAAAGGATTGTGTATGTTTCCGGCGAGGGCTTTTCGAGGACGGATTCTTTCCTCTATTCGGTCGATGACGGACAGGCAGAATCGTCTCCCGCCCTGGCCCTTCTTCAATTTTCCCCGGCTTTTTCTCCGACCTCTGAAGATGTCTGGGATATCGCGCGCGGCAGTGTCGTGACCTCGCACAGCGGGGTCCGCCCGGATTCCCTGCCCGGCAATATGTTTGGCGGAAGCGGCGGCGTGGAGCCGCTCAATACCCTGTTTGCGGAGGACCGGCCGGAAGGGTTTACGCACTTTGTCGAATGGCAGACCCCCGACATCACTTGGCTGGAAGGTTTCAACCTCTTCGCATCGGACGATTCGAGCGTTTCCGGCAACCGCGGAATCACGGAGATGCGGCTCTTTGGCCGCCTCGACGAAAGCGCCGACTTCGAACTCATTGCCACGCATTCGGTGCCTGCCAATCCGTACTTCCCGGACAATCAACTCCGACTTCAAGGAGTTCTTGCCGAGCCCTTTATCGGTCGGCAATTCCGCGTGGAGTTCGATCAGTTCGGTGAAGGGGTCAACAGCGGGCCGCGTATCGAGGAGTTGGATGCCATCGGCTGGCGCGCGGCTCCGAGCCTCTCTTTTACGGGCGATCTGCTTCCTCTACAAAACGCGACTTCCGACAATACTCAAAGTGGATTCTCCCCGAGTGCCATGATCGATGGCATCGTGGGAGGACCAGGGACAACGAATGGTTGGGCAGGAGCGACGAATCTAGGAACCATTTCGATCACCGCTGTTGTTGAAACGGTCGAAGACGTGATCGTGGACACGTCCGACGGGTTTGTCTTCGAGTTGATCCAGCCGTATGGGTCAGAGCATTTCCTTGGCCGCTTCCGCCTCTCCGCGACGACCGATTCGAGGGATACTTTTGCTGACGGATTGGCCATCGGCGGAAATATCACGGCCGATTGGACGGTTCTCGATGTTCTCGGAATCGAAAGCACCGGCGGGGAGACGTTTACGGTGCTCGAGGACAGCTCGATTCTTGTGAGCGGTAACATGCCTGCGACCACGACCTATCGGGTACTCGCAACGGGGATCACCGGAGCCGTTACGGGTTTTCGCCTGGAGGCTTTGGAGCACCCGTCGCTGCCCTCCAATGGCCCGGGACGGGTCGCCCATGGCAACTGGGTGCTCAGTGAGTTCCGGGCCTATTTGGGGGACCGAGACGTTTTCAACCGCTATCCCGTTGCCGCCGATCTCTTCTTCGACGCCACCGCAGGCGAACCTCTCTTCCTCTCCGCCACAGACCTGTTCGAAAGCGCGTTCGATCCCGATGGAGGTCCTCTTGAGCTTGTCTTCTCTGATTTCGGTGAACCCGCCACGGGCCTCCTCGAGATTGCCAGCGACGGGTCCGGTGTGACCTACACCGCTCCGGTTGGCTTCGGTGGTATCGACTCGTTCACCTATACCGTGCGCGACAGCAGTGGTCTCAGCGACACGGCGACGGTCTTTATTGATGTGGATTTCAATCGTGCCCCCGTCGCCCGGTCTTTACTCGATGGATACGCGCTCGCCTTCAACGGATCGGGTGGCGAAGTCGATCTGGGCAATCCGCCCGAACTCCAGATGACGGGCGACCAGACCATCGAAATGTGGCTCAGGCCGACGGACTTCGACCAACGCCGCAACCCGTGGGCAAAAGCCTATGCAGGCGAGGGAACCATTACTCAGGAAATGGATGGTCGGTTGAATTACTTCTATGGAAATCAGGGGAATAACAGCGGTGCGAATGGGGTTGATTACCAATCGTTCAGCTCGATCGTATCCCTTCCTTTGGATCAGTGGACCCATGTAGCTGTGGTGCGCGACCTCACCAATGGGGTCTTGCGGTGGTACTTCAATGGGAACCTCGTGAGCGAAGCCGATACCATTTTCCCCGCCGCCGTGGCTGGCTCACTCCCGGCCTACATCGGGCGGGGCTACGTGCAAGGATATGCCGGGGAGTTGGATGAAGTGCGGGTTTGGAACCTCGCCCGCACACCGGAGGAAATTGCGGCAGACTACATGCGCTCCCTCGAAGGAACCGAGGTCGGCCTTGCGGGCTACTGGCGCTTTGATGAAGGCAGCGGCAGCCAAGTAATGGATACCTCTCCGAACGACCTTACAGGCACCCTCGGCGGTGGCGCGAATGCGCCCCTTTTCGTGCCCTCGTTTGTGCCATTCGAAGCCATTCCTGTCGCCACTGCGGAAGCGCCCGCAGCATTGCTTCTCGACGGCACCGATGCCGACGACGACCCCCTCACCACCTTCATCACGCAGTGGCCGCAGCACGGCGTGCTCTTCACAACGAGCGACGGTGTCACGACCGAGGCCCCCCTTGTCGGCGCGGGCAACGCCCTCCTTTTCGAGCATAACCGGCAAGCTGTTGAACTCCCCCACGAGCTCCTGAACGGGCAAGGGACGGTGACCTTCGAATTCTGGGCACGCACGCCGCTTACACGGGGACAGGCCCTCGTCAGTGGGGCCAATGCCTCGAACGACAACAACTTCCTCATCTGGCTTCCCAATCCGAACCAGATCCAATTCTACACCGGCCAGACGAATGTCGCATTTGTGAGTTTCGATCTCAGCGATGCCGACCTCGCTGAATGGAACCACTATGCCTTTGTGCGCGACGTGGCGGCACAGACAGTCGAGTTCTACCTCAACGGCGAGTCGCGCGGAGCCGAGTCCACCGCGCTCTCGCCCCTCAACATCGCGCACGGTGGGCTTTGGCTAGCGCAGGAGCAGGACAGCGTCGGCGGGGGTTGGAGTTCGCAGGAGAACTTCGTCGGGCGGCTCGACGAAGTCCGCGTCTGGGCACACGCCCGATCTGCCGCCGAAATCGCCGCCGACTGGAACCGCCCGCTCGCGGGCAACGAAACCGGTCTGCGCGGGTATTATCCCATGGATACAGACGGGGATACACTGCTCGACCGTTCGGGGAATGCCTTCCACGGCCTCCTCGCGAGCATCGACCCGGCGCGGGATGCGTCGATGCCATCCGTCGTCCTTTCGAGCGCACCCTTGCACGGCGGCCTACCATTTGAGGTGGGGCCCTCGGAGGAAACCGTTCTCTACCAGCCAGAAGAGCGCCATCAAGGAATCGATTACCTCGGTTTTCGCGTCTTTGACGGCAGTGTATTTTCGGAAGAAGCTATTCATCCGGTCTGGACGACGCGGCCGCTCCTGCCGCCCTTCGCCATTGATGTGGCCTTGGTCGCGCAGGGTGGGGTGTCCACGGTGCTCGATCCCTTCTTCAACGATTACCACCCCGAGGGTATAGCCTTCTCCGTCGAAGACTTCACGGCCCCCGAAAACGGACAAGTCACCTTCGACGGCGAACGCTTTGTCTACACCCCCGACGC
>SLLG01000092.1 GCA_007134215.1 Opitutales bacterium
CGCATGGAGGCGAAGGCAAAGCAGGAGTTCGAGACGGGAAGTTTTACCTTGTCTTACACGTGGAACGACCGCGATGACTTCGACACGAGGAACATTCAGTGGGACCGCTGGCGCGCATTGGAAACGGGTGATCCTTACGCCGGTTACGGCACCCCGGATATCTATAGCGAAAGCGCACAGCTCGTTCTGGAAACGTATGCGGCCAACGGCTACGTCGACTATCGACCGGAAGCCTTTCCGGAAATTGCTCCATTTACGAACGGTTTTTTTCTCGGAAACAAGAGTGACCGCGCTCGGAACTTCGGTCCGACAACCTATATGGATCCAACGCTCAACCAAGGCGACGGCATCAACTCGCGTTTCTACAACCGGGCACGTAACGGACGTATGGACCATTTCCTGCGCGGACGGTTGGAACTCGATATCTCCGACGACTTGAAGATGCTCTTCACTCCCTATTTCCAAGACAAGAGTCACTACGGGTTGTTCAATGTTGCGAGGGGTGACTCGCGCACGCAGTTGCAGAACGCTTATCGTGTGACAAACTTCGACAGCGACGGGAACATGCGCAACCCGACCTTCGTCGGACGCCCGGACATCTGGCCGGAATACCTGTTCCACGATGGCACCGGAAATGTCGTCCCGATCAATACGCCTGGCGCAATCCCCATGGGCTACAACGATCTCAGCGGAGACGGATTCTACAGTACCGGCGACACGCTCGATCCGGACGCTCGTCCCGATCCGTTCACACCCGGACACGCCTTGGCCGTGCGCGACGGAACAGACCCCGCGCTCAACGGAGCGACGGCCCGCGACGAGGACTTCGGCGGCGAACGCTACGGTGCGCAGTTGCGCTTTGAATACGAGATCGGCAATCATCGTATCCGCACCGGTGTTTGGATCGAGCGGGACAAACAGAGCGCTTTTCGTCCAACCTACATGCTTGAAGGCGACAGCGTCTTCGGTGACTTCCTATACGACCGCATTCTTTTCCTCAACTACGACCAGAACTTCAAGACGGACTCGTTTGTCGCCTACATTGAAGACCAGATTACGCTTATGGACGGAAGGCTGGGGCTCAACCTCGGTTTCAAGCTGGTGAATTTCGACCGCGAAGCGAGCGGGATTCTCACGACACCGCTGTGGTGGAATCCGGAAGACGAGCGCCGCGTTGTGCGCGGAAACACCTACAACGACAACTTCCTGCCGCAGATCGGCGCGACCTACCAACTGAGTGATCAATACGAGGTGTTCGGCAGTTATGCGGAGAACCTTGCCGCGCCTCAGTACAATGTTGTGGCGAGCGATACGTTTACGGAAGATCTGCGACCGGAAACATCGAAGAACTACGACCTCGGTCTCCGCTATTTCGGACAGGACTTCAGCGCGACTTTCGCTGTGTTCTACAATGAATACAACGACCGTATCCTCGCGGTGCCGCTCACGCAGGAAGAACTGGTCGCTGCCGGTCTGAGCGGAGTGACGGGGGCCACACGCTTCCGCAACGTCGGTGGTGTCGACGCCTACGGCGCGGAAATCGCCTTCGACTGGCGCACTCCGGTGGAGAACCTCCGTCTTATTGGTTCGCTCGCTTACCAAGTGGGCAAGTTCCAGGAGGACCTCAACGTCAGTTACCAGGCGTGGCACGAGGATCCGAACGATCCCCGGTCGGTCTTTTACGAACCGTTCCAGTTCGATGATGATGGAAATCCGACCCTCTCGCGCGAATTGCAGGAGGGCAAGCGCCAGGGAAACACGCCGGAGTTCACGGCGACCATCGATGCCCGCTACCGTATCGGCGGGCTCGGGATCGATTTCGGCATCAAATACTACGACAGTGTCTACGTGAACACGCTGAATACGGAGAGGGTGCCGTCCTACACCGTCGCCAACGCAGCCGTGACCTATCGTTTCGGAGAGGACACGCCGCTCGCCGGTTTCCGCGCCACGCTTAGCGTCGACAACCTCTTCGACAAATACTTCTTCTACGCCGGAACCTACACGGGTTCGTTCAACGGTAATGTGCGCGCCGACTACGGGCGCAACGTCACCTTCACTGTCACGGCTGAATTTTAAGGGTCAGCTATCGTGATCCCGTAGTGAGGGACTCCACCGGAAGCCCCGGGCGCTGCAAGGCGTTCGGGGCTTTTTTCTATGCATGGAAAAATTCGAACAGTCCGGGCGCTATTGTTTCATGAGCGCGGTATGCGCCGCGTGCGCCCACCACGCTGGGCGCGTGTCTCTACGGCCGGCACAATGGCGATCGGATAAGCCGGGTGCAAGTGGGCACCGCCGGAGTAGGTTGCGAGACCTTGTGGCCGCACCACGCCGTCGTCGCCGGCTCGCGGAGGAACGCAAGGGGAATGGGTTTGCCCGGCCACCTGTTCCGGGGCGGTCCGCTCCAGTAGAGGAAATAATGGAATTCTCCAGGTACACTTTGCGCTATGTTAGCGCCACGACGCGCCGGACTGTTCGATTCCACACGTTCGCCGTGTTTGGCACGGAAACCGCTTATGAGAGGGTGAAAGCGTTTCAAAACCACTTTCGCAAAAAGATGTCCAAATACATTTCATTCATTTTGGCGTGGGCGCTGGTCCACGCGGGTGCGGCGGCCTCGGAGTCCGAACCGGTGCGCCGTTTGCAGGCCACGCTCCAGGAGTGGGTCGAGGTGGAGAAGGTGCTCTCTGAAGAGGAGAACAACTGGATCATCGAGCGGCAGCTCATCGGCGACAGCATCGCGGTGCTCGCGGCGCAGCGGGAGACCTTCGAGGAGCGTAAGGCGGCGGCGGAGGAGACGACCTCGCGTGCGGCGGCGGAGCGGCTTGAGCTGGCCGAAGAACGCGAATCGCTGGAAGCTGTCTCGCGGCTGATGGAGGAAACGGTCCGGTCCCACGAGCAGCGGATGCTCGACCTCATCCCGCGCCTTCCCGATCCGCTCCGGCAGGAGCTTTCGACGGTGGTTCGCCGTATCCCGCGCGACCCCGATGCCACCACGCTGGGTCTCTCCGTGCGGGCGCAGAATCTTGTCGCGGTGCTTTCGCAGGTTGACCGCTTCAACACCACCGTGACAAAGGTATCGGAGATCCGGGAGCTGGAAGACGGCGCGCGCGAAGTATCGACACTCTACTTCGGGCTCGCGGTGGCCTATTTTGTGGACCAGACGGGTTCGTTCGCCGGATACGGCCTCCCGGGCGCGGACGGATGGGAGTGGAGGACGGACGCGTCGCTGTCGGGTCCGCTCCGCAATCTCATGGCCGTTTATGACGGCACGCGTGAAGCGCAGTTCATCGCGCTGCCCGTATCCATTCGTTAATTTCAACCGAATCCCCGTTATGATACGAACAATCGTTTACGCCGCAGTCCTTCTCGCGGCGGTGATCCCGGCGGGCGCCCGTCTTGACCTTGCTTCGGCACAGGGAGATGCCGACACCCGCCTGCAGTCTTCTCTTGACCGCCTCTCCGCGCTGCGCGCCGAGATCCGTGAGTCGAAGCTTCCGCTTGCCCGCGAGCTGTCATCGCTCCAGGAAACCGTGCGTGATCTGGCGCGGGAATCGGAGCGGGCGCAGCGGCTGGCCGACAACAGTCAGGTCGATCTCGAGACCTTGCGCGAGTCGGTCCGCGCCCGGCGCGAAGAACAAGATTATATAACGAATCTCCTCGGTGAGTATGCCCGCGCCATTGAGTCGCGCATGGAGCCGAGCGAGTCGCCGCTCTACGCCGATGCGCTCGCCGCCGTGCTGGAGATCGACGCGGAGGACGACGGAGGCGGCGATCCGGTCGAGAACATGGAGCGTGCCCTTGGTCTCATTGCTCTCGGTATGGACCGAACCGACGCGCTGCTCGGCGGAATGGTTGTGGACGGACGGGGAGTCGGTCCGGATGGTGCGGTGATTGAGGGTAAATTCGCGCACCTCGGTCCACTCGTTCTTTTCCATGGCAGCGGAAGTGCTGTCGGTGGCCTTGCGCAGCGTGGCACGACGGAGCAGCCGACTATCCTCCCGGTCGCCCGCGGCGCGTTCGACGGGGGCATCGCATCGCTCGTCAGCTCCGGGAGCGGCACGGTGCCGCTTGATCCGACCCTCGGCAACGCGCTGGCGCTGGCCGAGATCGACGAAACGTTTGTCGAGCATATCGCCAAGGGCGGCATGTGGATATTTCCTATCCTCACCTTTGCGGCGATTTCGCTTATCGTGGGCCTCTTCAAGGCCTTCGAGCTGTTTACTTTGCCGAAGGCGACGCCCGCGAAGTGGCGGGAAATCTTCGGCTTACTGTCCGAGGGCAAGCGGAAGGAGGCGATGCACGAGGCGTCGTCGGTTCCCGGCGCCGCCGGCAGAATCCTGACGGAGGGCATCCGCCACATCGATTCGGACACAGAACTGATTGAGGAAATCCAATACGAGATCGTAATGGAGACAAAGCCGAACGTCATGCGCCTGCTGCCGATGATCTCGGTGACCGCGGCAGTCGCGCCGCTGCTCGGCCTCCTCGGTACGGTCACGGGTATGATCAATACATTCAAGCTCATCCAGGTATTCGGAACGGGTGACGCGCGGCAGCTTTCCTCCGGGATTTCCGAGGCGCTCATCACGACAGAGTTCGGTCTCATTGTGGCGATTCCGAGCTTGATCCTCTACGCGTTTCTCTCGCGTAAGGCGCGCGGCTACGTCGGTGATCTAGACAAGCTTTCGATCTCATTTGTCAACGGCGTGAAAAAGTTACGCGCCTCGGAGCGCACGAAGACGGCGGCCTGAGCCGCCGCCCGGCGAACCCGTACCTATCTTCCGCCCAATGCTGGAAACTTTCCACAACGAGATTCTGCCCATCTGGCTGGCCGGGGGCTGGCTGATGATTCCCCTCGCGATCCTCGGCCTGCTTATCTACCTCGCGGTATTCGAGTTGTATGTTCACCTCGCGCGGCGCAACTTCTACAAGGCTGATCCAAATACATGGGGTCACTGGATCGACATGCCCGGAGACGCCAAAGGCGAACTAGGCGAGATCATCCGCTACACGCAGGCGGATGTGGATAAGACTGCTGACATTCGCGGACGTTTTGAGGAAGTGCGGCGGGCCTACCTGCCGCCGGTCCGGTCGCGTATCCGGTTTGCCAATATTCTCACGGGGGCTGCCCCTCTTATGGGTTTGTTGGGGACGGTCATGGGTATGCTCTCGACGTTTGTCGGGCTGTCCGTGAGCACGGCGGGCAACACCATCGACCTTGTGGCGGGTGGCATTTCCGAGGCGCTGGTGACGACGCAGACGGGGCTCGTCCTCGCCATTCCGGCGTATGTCATGGTGTCTTCCCTGCGCAAGCGGGAGGAACAACTCGCGACCTTTTTGAGCCGCCTCGAAACGCTCACGGTTCTCCGCTTTCAGCGCCGGAGCCACCTCACGGAGAGGACGGCCGCCGGACAGGCCGTTGTGCCGCCGGTCAACGGCGGCAAAGAAACTGACGCGGAGAATGATGACGCCTCCGGTGGTGAAGAGGCGCGGGAAGAAGAACGCCATGAAAAACGAAAGGTAAAGACAGCATGAGCAAGCGACGCAGTGCAATCGAAGAAGAGTCGGAGAGCGATGAAATCAACATCTCGCCGCTCATCGACATGGTATTCATTTTATTGATCTTTTTTATCGTGACGACGGTCTTTGTCGAGGAAACCGGCGTGGACGTGAACAAGCCCGAGGCGGCCTCGGCCATCGATCTCGAGAAGAACAGCGTCCTGCTCGCCATCACGGAGACCGGGCAGGTCGTCTACGGGGGCCGCGAAATCGGCGTGAACGGGGTGCGATCAGTCGTGCGCCGCCTCACCCAGCGCGACAACATCCCTGTCATCATCCAGTCGGACAAGTCGGTCTCGGTCGATCTCCTCATGCGGGTCTATGACGAAGCCAAGCTCGCGGGTGCGAACGAGATCAACATCTCCACGGAATAGCGGACCGCATGGACAACCGTTTCAACGCGTTCCGGGCACCCAAGCCGACCATCTGTTCCCTGCCGGTGGTCGTGCTGGCGCTCCTTGTGCTTACGGGGTTGTTCGCCTTGCTGCCGTTCACGCAGGTGCTGGCGGGATTCCGGGGCTCGGAGCAGCAGGTCCGCCGCATGGTCGCCGCGCCCCCTCCGCCGCCTCCGCCGCCGCCGGAACCGCCGCCTCCGCCCGCGGAAGACCGCAGCGACCCGCCGCCGGACATGTCGGCCCCGCCGCCCCCCCTCAACCTTTCGCAGCTCGATATGTCGATCAATCCGGGTGTCGGCGGCGCACTCATGGCGAGTATGGACATGGGTGGCTTCGGGATGGATGCCGACGAAACGCAGGACGAGATGCGGCTCTTCGAGTTGCACGAGCTGGACCGCGAGCCGCGCCGTGTGCGCGATCCCGGGATGCGTATTCCCGCGGACCTCCGGCGCAATCAGACACCCGGCTACGTCAATATCCGCTTCACCTTGCACACGGACGGGACGCTCGAGCACATCGAGACTATCGAGGCCTCCCACCGGGGCTACGAGCGGATGGTGCTCGAGTGGGCCCGCAATGCGCTTTATGAACAACCGACGCGGGGGGGCGAGCCCGTCCGCGCGACAATGACGATTGAAATTCCCATCGAATGGCAATGAAACCTATCCTAAACAACACACGCTTCTTCGTTCTTTCGCTTGCGGTCTTTGCGTCGTCATCGGCGGCGCTCTCCGCGCAAGTCTATCCGCTGAGCACAAATTCGTGGGACAATCCGGAGTTCCGCGAGCGGTTCATGGGGACCTACGGGTTCGATATGGAGACAAACCCGAGCGTGAGCCGCGAGGAGATGGATCTTTTTCAAGAGATCCAGCCGCTCATCTCCTCAAACCCGCAGCGGGCGATCGAGCGCCTGCGTTCGGCCATCACCCGCGATTCGAGCGCGGCTCTCGACCAGATTCTCGGCAACCTATATTATCAGGAGGGCCGCACCGACGAGGCCGTGCGGGCCTACCGCGAAGCCATCCGGAGGTTTCCGAATTTTTTCCGGGCTTACCAGAATCTCGGGCGTGCCTATGTCGCGCTCGGGCGCTACGGGGAAGCGCTGCCTATCCTTCTCAAGGCCATCGAGATCAAGGGGGGCGACGGTTCTTTGTATGGGCTTGTCGGGTACTGCTACCTGAATGAAAGCCGCTATTCCTCGGCGCTCGACGCCTACCGGCTGGCCATTATGTTTCAGCCCGACAATCCCGACTGGCAGACAGGCAAACTGAGTTGCCTCATGCGCCTCGGCCTCTACGACGAAGCCGTCGGTGTCATCTACGAACTGATGGGGCGCAATCCCGGCAACCATGAGTTCTGGACGTGGCAGTCCAACGCCTTCCTGAGCTTGGAGCAGACCTCGCGCGCCGCCGCGAACCTCGAGGTTCTGCGCATGATGGGCCGGGCGAACCCACGCTCTCTCCAGCTTCTCGGTGACATCTACATGAACGAGGGCGTGACAACGCTCGCCCTCGATGCCTACCGCGAGGGCTTCGACTCGGGCGATCTCACGGCCGCACAGGCGCTGCGCATGGTCGAGGCGCTTGTCAACCGCTCTGAATACGACAGCGCGCTTTCCCTCCTGGACCGCGTGCCGAAGGTCGTGGAGCTGTCGCCGGAGGAGGACCTGCGCGTGCTCAATCTCAACGCCCGCATCCTTCTCGCCCAGGGCGAGCGCTCGGAGGCCGCGGAAATCCTTGCCGAGGTGGTTTCCCGTGATCCTATGAACGGGCGGGCGCTCCTCCTTCTCTCCGACTACCACATGGATGAAGGCGACCTCGACGAGGCGATCCTCTACGCTGAAAATGCTTCAAAGGTCGAGCAGACGCGCGTCGACGGGCTCC
>SLLG01000002.1 GCA_007134215.1 Opitutales bacterium
CCTCCACCCCGCAGAACTCCGCCACGCGCCCCATCAGGCCGCGGAAGGTCTCCCGCCGCGTGTCCGTCAGCAGAAACGCCCGCCCGTTGATGCGGCTCACGACATGGTAATACCCGTCGCGTCCCTCCGGCACCACCGCACGCGGCACACGACGCGCCTTGCGGGGGACACGCTGCGAAACGCCCTTCGAAACAACCGGCTCCTCAGCCGACCCTCCGTTCGGCTCATTCATCCTGCCCGACGACTCCGTCTTCATGCCTCCAATCCCAACCAGATAGAAACCCTGCGTCAACAAGATATTACTTCGTTTGTAAACGCAAAACAGTTTTTAACACAAAGGGACACTCGGCTTGAACGGGAACATTGCCACGGTCGGGCGGATTGTAGGAGGATAGCGAAATGGAGCCCTACCTTGACCTTATCCGCGACGTTGCCGGGCACGGAAAGCCGCGCGCCGACCGCACCGGGGTCGGCACGCTGGCCGTCTTCGGGGCGCAGCGTCGCTACGACCTGCGCGCCGGCTTTCCGCTCGTGACAACGAAGAAAGTCTACACGCGCGGCGTGATCCACGAGCTGCTCTGGTTTCTGAAGGGCGAGACGAATATCGCTTACCTGCGAGACAACCGGGTGCGCATCTGGGATGAATGGGCCGACGAGGAGGGGAACCTCGGGCCGGTCTACGGAGCGCAGTGGACGGCGTGGCGCGCGCCTGACGGCCGCCGCATCAACCAGATCGACGCCGTCATCGAATCGATCCGGAACGACCCGGCGAGCCGCCGCCACATCGTGAGCGCGTGGAATGTGGGCGAACTGGATGAGATGGCGCTGCCGCCATGCCACGCGTTTTTCCAGTTTTATGTGGACGTGGACCGCGGGGAGCTGAGTTGCCAGCTCTACCAGCGCAGCGCCGACCTCTTTCTCGGCGTGCCCTTCAATATCGCCTCCTACAGCCTGCTCACCATGATGGTGGCGCAAGTCTGCGGCCTGCGCCCCGGCGAATTCGTCCACACGATGGGCGACGCCCACATCTACACGAACCACATGGAGCAGGTACGGCTCCAGCTCTCCCGCAAGCCGCGGCCCCTCCCGAAGATGGAGCTGAACCCGGACGTGCGCTCCATATACGATTTCCGCGAGGAGGACTTCCGCCTCACCGGCTACGATCCCCACCCCGCCATCAAGGCACCTGTCGCGGTATGAGCGGACCAACCCCGCATCCACCCCCGCGCCCGTGGAAGGCCATCGCCGCGATGGCGCGCAACCGCGTGATCGGCTGCCGCGGCGGACTGCCGTGGAATCTGCCGGGCGACCTCAAGTGGGTGCGGCAGTGCACCCTCGGGCAAGCCGTCGCGATGGGACGCAAGACCTATGAATCCATCGGGCGGCCGCTGCCGGGACGCCTCAATATTGTTCTGTCCCGCTCCCTCAGCGAACTCGAAGGCTGCGTCGTTTTGCCCGGGATGGATGCCCTCGCGGAGTACAAGACCGAACGCGACATCTGGATCTTCGGCGGCAGCGAAATCTACCGCGAAGCGCTGCCCCGCGTGGGCGAACTCTTCCTGACAATTGTCCAGGCCGAGCCGGAGGGCGACGCATTCTTTCCGCCTTTTGAAGACGAATTCGCCCTCGCGGAAGTCATCGCCTCACACCCGACGCACGAAATCCGCCGTTACGTCAGGCGTATTCCACTTTTTGGTCGCGGCGCATAAGGGCGTCCATCGCTTCCCGCACTGGCTTGCTCTCGAAGAGCACGGCGTGGATCTCGGCGAGAATAGGGGCGTCGATACCGCGCTCGCGGCAGAGGCTGTGGAAAATGCGGGTTGTGTGGTAGCCCTCGACGGTCCGTCCGTCGGCGAGGAGTTCGTCGGCGCTCTTTCCCTTGGCAACGGCTTCGCCGAAGGTCCGGTTGCGGCTCTCCCTTCCGTTGCAGGTGAGGAAGAGATCGCCGAACCCGCTGAGCCCGTAAAAAGTTTCCGCGCGGCCGCCGCTACCCCGCCCGAGCCGCACCATTTCGTGCAGCGCCCGCGTGAGGAGGGCCGCCTTGCTGTTGTCGCGCAAACCGAGGCCGTCGCACATGCCGGCGGCGATGGCGTAGACATTTTTGAGGCAGCCGCCGAGTTCAACGCCTTTCACGTCTTCCGTGCGGTAGATGCGCAGCCCGCCCCCGCTGAGGGATTCCTGAAGGACCTCGGCGCGCGCGGCGTCTTCCATGCCGAGGACGAGCGCGGAAGGCTGCCCCTCCGCCACCTGCGAGGCAAAGGTCGGCCCGCTCAGCACACCATGCGCGTATTGCGGCAGTTCCTCGCCCAAAATGTCGGCGGGCAGTTTGTAGGTCGTCTCCTCAAGGCCTTTGCTCAGCGTGAGGACGGCGTCGAGCCGCCATGCCTTTTCCAGTGAGCCGCGCACGCGCACGCACACGGAGCGCAAAAATTGCGAAGGCGCGGCGAGGATGAGCAGTTCCGCCTCCATGAGTGAGGGCATCAACTCGACGCCAACCTGGATGTCGGCGGGCAGGGAGAAACCCGGAAGAAAGGCGCGGTTCTCGCGCGCGGAGGCCATGTCGAGTGCTTCCTCCGTCGTGTGCGGAACAAGCGTCACGGTGTGGCCGATGCGGTTGAGGTGCAGACCCATGGCTGTGCCCCAGGCCCCGGTCGGGTAAATACATACGTTCATGGTCGTGAGAGAAATTCACCGGTCCGCACCCCACGGCGCAGCCTCCGCCAACAGAAGCGGGTGCGCCCGCCGCGCGCAAAGGAAATTTTCAATGGACATGCCCGCGATCACCTGTTGCCTTCTATTGGTATACCGCCGGTCCTGCCGACGCGCGTTTCCCCGGTCCCCGTTCCGGTTCTCCCGCTCCATCGCGGACAAACCGAAGCAGCGGACACAAACCACCCCCCCTGTATCATAAACATTCCCCAATGAATATCGCAAAGTTCCCCCTCCTTGCGCTCTCCGGTCTGTGCTGGGGCTGCGCCGCTGCCTTCGCCGGCGACACCGTCTTCTACGCGGGCGGCGACGGCAACCAACGCTTCCACGGCGTGCATGAACTCTCCGACGGCACCGTTCTCGTCAGCGGACGGGCTGATACCATGGCATGGCTGCCGTCCGGCGCGCCCGTCACCGAGATTGCCGCGGACGGCATCGATTCCACCGCGCCAGGGCAATACGGCTTCCTCCTCCACCTCGCCGCCGACCTTGCCGAGGTGCTTCACGCCGTCCACTTTCCACAGGGCACCGTCGAGGACATCAACCACATCCGCACGACCGAGGTGCCGGGCGGGCCGACGGGCGACCTCTATATCTCCGGCCTGCGCGCAGGCGGCACGACCCAAGGCTATTTCGTCGCCCGGCTCGATAACAACTTCGTCGACGGAGTGCCCTCCGCCCTTGTCTGGGCCTTTAATGTCGAGGCGCTGCGCCAATACCGCAGCATCCAGCCATGGGACGTGCGCGGCGACGGCGAGGTGGTCGCCGCCTCGGGCGACAACAACCGCTGGGACCCGGCCTTTCTTCTCATGCTCGGCGCGGACAACGGACAACCTGTCGTCGTCGAAGGCTGGCGCCGCCACTTCCGGACATCCGGCGGATTCTGGGAAGGCGGACCCGCCTCCACCTACCCGGACCACGACACCGACCCGCTCACGCACAGCGTTCTCATGCTCAACGCCAACAGCCACGGCGGGCTGCGCTCGCGCACGCAGGAGGATTTCGACGCCATTGAATTCGACGGGCACGACGGGGTGCGCATGGGCCGCCACCCCGACGACCTTTACATGGCCGGCCCGAACACGAACAGCGGGCGTGGCTACACCGGCTACCGCATGACCAGTTCCTCCTACGGGCCCGGCCAGATCGCCGTCGACCGCCGCACCAACCACCTCTACTTCGGCGGCAACGTGCAGACCAATCACGCAGGCAACTTTCCTGACTTCGAACTCCACGCCGCCGCCCTCGATGAAGCCGGGCAGATGAAGTGGTGGAGCCGCCTCTACACCAGCATGCGCCCCGGCGACGGCATCAGCCGCACGACCAACGCCGCCGCCTCATGGTCGCCCTCCAACAGCGGTCTCGGCAATCCTCACGTGCGCGCCCTCGCCATCGATCCGGCGGACTCCTCCATCGTCTACGCGGGCACCTACGGCGGCATCTACAAATCGACCGACGGAGGCGACTCGTGGACCGCCGCCAACGCCGGCCTCGACGCGGACTGGGTCCTCGATATCCAGATCGCTGCGACCGACACCTCTGTCGTCTATGCCGCCACGAACAAGGGCGTCTACCTATCCACCGACGCCGGGACGACATGGGAACACGCGCACAACGGCATCAGCTATGCATACGTGAACACGCTCGCCGTGCATCCGGCCGACGCGGATGTGGTCTATGCGGGCACGGCGGGGCACGGCGTCTTCAAGACGACCGACGGCGGCGCGGCATGGACCGCCGCCAACACCGGCCTCACGGGTGACGACGACAACCTCTGGGTCAACGCCGTCGTCCTCGACCCTGTTGACCCGGATACGGTCTACCTCGGCTCGGCGGGAGGCAACGGCGTTTCCCGCAGCACAGACGGCGGCGCGACATGGGCGGCCGCCAATACCAACCTCACTTCCGACGGGCGCTATGTCTTCACCCTCGCCGTCCACCGCGCCGGCGCGGAAACCCCGGCCACCCTCTACCTCGGCTGCATCCAGGGCGTCTACCGTAGCACCGACGGCGCGGCCACATGGTCGGCAGCCTACGGCGAAGAACGCTCCGTGTGGATCGGCTACCAAGGCAACCGGGGCAACACCGGCACCCTCGGCAACGTGCGCGCCCTCGCCATCCATCCCGACGATCCCGACACCGTCTACGCAGGCCACGCGTATTTCGGCGCATTCAAGACCACCGACGGCGGCGCCGCGTGGACGCGTGTCGTCGAAGGCACTCCCGGCCTGCCCAACACCATCGGCTTCCTGCGCAACATGGTCTTTGCCCTCGCCCTCGATCCCGCCGAGCCCGACACACTTCTGCAGGGTTGCCTCGGCCGCCCGCTCGCCTCTATCCCCGACCAATATGTCGACTCCGTCGCCGTCGACTACTCGGCGCCGCCCGGCGAAACGCTCATCGGCGTCATCGCCCGCCACCACGGCAACGACCATTCCAACCTCTGGACCGGCAACAGCATCACCCCGGACAACAACCCGGACAGCCCCGGTTTCTCCTACCACAACGGCTTTACCGGCACCAGCGGCGACCTGCACCTGAGCTGGATCGGTAAACTCGCCGACGACGACGGCCGCCTCATGTATGCAACGCGCCTTGCCGAAAACCCCGACCAAACCAACTGGGGCGCGCGCTTTCCCAACGATCATATCCACTACGGCTGGCCCAATCCCAACGCCGGTTGGCCCAACCTCAACACGACGCGCACCTTCGGCCGCGCCCCCGCTTTCGACAACGAAGGGCGGCTGCTCGTCGTCGCCCAGGGCCGCCGCACGCACACCACGCGCAACGCCTTCCAGCGCATGCCCAATCCGAGCCGCGTGGCCTCGGTCACCGCCGTAACCTCCGCGCAGGTCTTCCGGTCCGACGCCCTTATCGGAAACACGGAAATCCGCGGCGGCGTCTCGGAGATCACGATGACATCCGCGCCCAACAACAACGTCACGCGGATCATCGCCGCCTTCGAGCCCGCCACAGGCAGAATCACCCTCGACGCCCCGCTCAATAACACACCGGCGGCGGGCAACTCCTTCCGCATCCAAGAGGGCGTGAGCACATGGAACAACTTCGTGCGGGTCTTCAGCCGCGACTTCACCACCCTCGAATATTCATCGATCCTCACCGGCGAATGGGACACCTCGCAGGCCAACGGGGGCGACAACGTCGACCTCCTCAGCGTCGTGCCCTCCAACAACGGTTTCCTCCTCGCCGGCTACCACCGCGTCGACAACGAGGGCCAGCCGCGCGGTGTTCCCATGCCCACGCAGAACATCCCGGCGTGGGGCACGCACCTGCCCGACGCCGAGACCCCCGTCCTCGCCCGCATGCAGTTTTCACGCGACGCCTATGTGACGGTCACCGAACCGCTCGCGCGCAACAGCTTCTTCGACTCTGAGACGATCACCGTCAGCGCCTTCGCCCGCGCCGCGACGGGTGCCATCGAACGCGTCGAGTTCTTCGTCGGCGACACCAGGATCGGGGAGTCCACGGAGTCGCCGCATACCATCACATGGGACGCGCCTTCCCCCGGGATCCACCTCCTGCGCACCGTCGCCCACACCGACGGCGGACTCACCGGCGACTCGCCAAACGTAGCGCTCGAAGTCTTCGAGACGCCGGATATTCCCGCGGTCCCTGCCGACTTTGCGGCCATCTCCGCGGCGGCCTCCGCAGTCACCCTCGAATGGTCCCCCGGCTCCGGCGACGAAGCCGCCTACCACATCGAGCGAGCCACGGGCACCGGGGGAACATGGCAGGAAATCGCTTCCGTTGACACGCCGCAGACCACCTACAGCGATACCACCGTCGAAGCCGAGACCACCTACCAATACCGCGTGCGTGCCTCCAACGTCAGCGGTTTCTCGCCCTACTCCGCACCGGTCACCGTCAGCGTGCCCGCCGCCGCCGCACTTTTCCTCCGCGTCAATTTCCAGACCGCCAACGCCACCCCGCCCGCGGGCTGGCTTATCGACAGCGGCGCCGCCTTCGGCGACCGCGGCAATGGCGAAATCTACGGATGGACCGGCAGCCCCGGCAACACCCGCATGCGCAACAACAGCGGCTCGCCCGACATGATGCACGACACCCTCATCCACACAGAGGGCGCCGTGTGGGAGATCGCCGTACCCAACGGCGACTACGAGGTCCGCGTCGTCTCCGGCGATCCCAACCACTTCGACAGCGTCTACCACACCACCGTGCAGGGCGTCCTCACTGTCGACGGCACCCCATCCTCCGGCAACCGCTGGATTGAGGGTACCGTGCTCGTCACCATCGACAACGGCCGCATCACCGTTGCGGACGGTCCCGGCGCGAACAACAACAAGCTCTGCTTCATCGAAATCAGCCGCGTGCCCGACCCGCCCGCCGGAGCGGCCTTTGAAAACTGGATCGCCGATCCCGCGCTGGGCGTCCCCGAGGACCACCGCGGCCCCCTCGACGCGCCCGCCGGCGACAACATGGTCAACTTCCTCAAGTTCGCCCTTGGCATCGCCCCGATGGAAGACGGCAGCCACGCCCTCCCGCACGTCGAGCGCGAAAACACCGGCGACGGCGAGCGCCTCGTCTTTGTCTTCCGCCAGCGCGGCGGCGGCACGGGCACACCCGGCATCGACTACACCGCCGACGGCGTCAGCTACCGCGCGGAGACCTCCTCCTCGCTGGAAGACGTCACATGGCACTCCGGCGCCGACTGGTTCGAGCCGGACAGACCGCCCGTCGACAACGGCGACGGCACCGAAACCGTCTACCTCCGCCTCAAGGAACCGGTCGCGCGTGGCGCGCCGCAGTTTGTCCGGCTCCAAGTCGAAGAGGAATAGGAACTACCGCGGCCGACCGCGGTGATCCAATTCGAGATTAGGTTACCACCAACGTGGTTAGCGACCCACTTCTGTGCTGTTCGCATCGGACGCTTCCTTCACCCGCAGCCACTGCCGGGCACAGGCCAGCGACTCCTCCCCGGCGGGCGACGGGACCGGCTTCGGCACGCGTTTGCGCCGGTAGCGCAGGCCTGCGTCTTCGCGCAACGCCGCCTCGACGAAGGCCTTCGTGCCCAGCACCAATCCCTCGCTGAACTGCCGCGTCTTGCGCAGGAGCAACTCGTGCGCGGGCAG
>SLLG01000083.1 GCA_007134215.1 Opitutales bacterium
CTTGCCACGGAGTCTTCGTTTCGAGGGCTTCGCGCACCTCTGCCAGTCGGCTTTCAAACCGCGTCCGGTCGTGCGGGGACTTGACGGTTCGTCCGGCCAATTCGGCGATGATCTTCTTGTCAGGCGGGGTCTCCAGAGCAAGCGAGGCGAGCGGGGTGTCCCGGACCACAAACTCTCCAATGCCGCGGTCCATCCGCACGATGGTCTTGTGCTCCCTCGCAAGGCGCAGGAGAGTCGCGCTGTCCACGCTCTGGAGGTAGCCGTTGCGCTTGGCCGTGACTGTCTGCCAATTCTGTGTTGGCAGCGGGAGAGGGGGCGAATCGCCTTCTTCATCCTTCGGCTCCTGACCCAGTTTATCAGGGAAAAGGCGCTCCACGGCCTGCAGGTTTCCTTCGTAACCGAGGCCACAATGCTTGATGTCTGGATCGCCAGCCGTAAATCCGATTCAGCTGCGACCGGGGTATTGAGTTCGTCCCAGACATACGGAAAATCCCGGGTCAGGTTTACAATCGATCCGGAAAGGATTTCACGCGCTCGTGGCCATTTCCGGGCGCTCCGCGAAGTAGCGTTTCCGTTTGCGGTAGAGCGTGGTCGGGTCGATACCGAGGACGGAGGCCGCCTCCTCGCGTGAAGCCGTCACTTCGAGAATGCGTTCGATCTGGGCGCGTTCGAGGGTCTCCAGAGACACCATGGCGCCCACCTGGCAGTGGACCGGGTTGTGTTCCTGCCCGTGCCCGCGCAGACAGGCGGGAAAGTGCGCGACTTCGATCCGGGCGCCGGTCGTCATTATGAGAGCGTGCTCGATGGCGCTGTGAAGCTCGCGAAGATTGCCCGGCCACCCGTACCGGCACATCGCGTCCATGGCTTCGTTCGAGAAATTGGTGACGGGCTTGCCCATTTCACGGGCAATGGACTTGAGCGTGCCTTCCGCCAAACCGGGCAGATCGCCGATTCGGTCGCGCAGCGCGGGCATTTCGAGCGGAACAACGTTTAAACGGTAGTAGAGGTCTTCGCGAAAGCGTCCCGCCCGCACCTCCTCACCGAGGTTCTTATTGCTCGCGGCGATCACCCGGACATGAGCCGAAAGCGTCGCGGGATTCCCGACGCGTTCGTATTCGCGTTCTTGAATGAGGCGCAGGAGTTTGGGTTGGATTTCGAGGGGAAGTTCGCCGACTTCATCGAGGAAGAGCGTTCCCCCCTCGGCGTGGGCGACTTTTCCGGGTTTGTCGCGGACCGCCCCGGTGAAAGCCCCGCGGACGTGCCCGAAAAGGTCGCTCTCGAAAAGTTCTTTGGAGAGCGACGGACAGTTGACTGTGACAAAAGGACCCTCCTTCTCGCGGCTTCGGCTATGGATGGCGCGGGCGAGCGTGGTCTTGCCGGTCCCGCTCTCGCCAAGGAGGAGAAGCGTTGTCGGCGTGGCGGCGGCGCGGGCGGCAAGATCGAAGATCTCCCGCACGCACGGCACTTGCGTTTCAAACAGCCCTTCCGGTGACTTCGGAGGGCTTCCCTGCGCGCGCGCGCCGTTTTTTTTCCCGGAGAATCGTTTGTCCTCGATGCGGGCGAGGCAGCGTTCGAGGCTTCCCGTGGCCAAAGGTTTCGCGAGGTAGTCGATCGCCCCCGCCTGCAACGCCTCGACGGCGGCGGCAACGGAGGACAGCGCGCTTAAGGCGACCACACCCAGATCGCAGTCCTTCGCGAGAAAACGCGGGATCAAATCCAGCCCGTCCCCCCGGCGGTCGCCCAACTGAAGATCGAAGAGGAGGACGTCGAAATCACGGTGGGCCAGCTTTGCAAGTACGGTCGTGCAATCGTTCTGGGCGAGACATTCGTGTCCCATTCGGCGAAGGAGCGAGCCGGTGACACGACGAAAATCAGGACAATCGTCTAAAATAAGGATACGCATGATTGGAAAAGGTGCGGCTGCGGCGTTGGGTTCCACGGTGGCGGTGACGGAGATGTCCGCAGTCTTCGGACCAGCGGACGACGCCGTTCCCCATGGACGCGACGACGCCGAATGAATTTGGAAGAACAGTCTATTTGATTTTCGTCCCACGCGCGATGGGGTGTACCCCTACGGGCGACGAACACCTTCTTCCCGGACCGCGCGCCGCCACACAGCCCTTCTTACCGCTTCGCCTGCGCGGCTGTGCCGTGAGAAGAGCAGATTGCCCGGTGACGGACGTGTTACAGAGGGCATCTTGCACGAAAACGCAACGACGATTACTCCCGCAGAGATGCCTTAATTTCTTTTTCTCAATATTTGTGCCTGTTGGTCAACGACTAAGGAATTTGAAAGAATAAACGGTTCGGCACGTGCTACGTAGAAAGCGAAACCGTATTCTAAACGGATCAATCAACCAAATGGATGAATATATGAAACAATATACTAGAATCATACCCGTCACCGGATTAGCCGCAGCGATTTTGCTGGGCGGATCCTTGAGTGCAATGGAAACAACCCCCGAACGCACCGGCATGAGGGACCAAACGCGCCACAGCCAACAGTCCGACCGGAATGTTGAGCGCAGTGCCGACCGCAGCAGCGACAGAACCTCAACCGAAGAAGCCTACGCTCACCGGGTTGCGGCCTCCAAAGTCCTTGGAATGAACATCGATTCCACCTCCGACGACAAGATCGGCGAGATTGATGAGATTTACATTGATTTCGATTCGGGCGAAGTGCTCGCCATGGTCGTCTCAACGGGAGGCTTCCTCGGAATGGGCCAAAATCAGACCCTCATTTCTCCGGAAGACCTCCGCTTCAATGAAGACCGCACACTCATGCATGCGGACCTCTCCAAGGACCAGATCCGGACCGCTCCCCGCTACCGTAAAGGTGAAACGGCCGGTTTCGACCAGGTTCGTCCGTTGGGCAAGACTGCCGCCGCCTGGGATCGCCGCTCGGACCGTACGGAAACACGCTCCGGCGCCGGTTACGGGCAAACAGCCTCCGACCGCCGGGCAACGGGCGACGAGCGCGCGGAACGCACGGACCGGAACTCCGACGTTGGCTTCAGAGAGTCGGATCGCACGGGAACACGGGCCGCGGCCGCTGATCGCCGGACAACCCAGGACCGCATTGACCGGCAAGACCGGCAAGAAGGTACCCGGGCCCAAGACCGTGGGCTGGCCGTTTCCGACCTCATCGGAATGAGCGTGGAAAATCGTCAAGGCGAATCTGTCGGCAAGATCAATGAGGTCTACCTCGATCTTGAAGACAGGGAAGTCATTGGCGTGGTTGTCTCCACCGGTGGATTCCTCGGCATGGGCGACCGCAAGACCCTCTTCGGCTTGCGGGAGATGTCCGTTGACCACAGGAATGAAAAGGTCGTTCTCGACTACAATCGCGATCAAATCCGCGGTTTCCCGGAATACAAAGCGAACGAGCAATCGGTCTTCACCTCGTTGCGTGAACGCATGGACCGCCATGCCCCGCGCGCCAGCAGTCAAGACACCCGGACCCAGACCGACAGAAGCCTCGCCGCGCAATCCCGCGACGGCGTCCGCACGGAATCCCGTGACGACGGCGTCCGCACGGAAGCACGCAATGTCGGGAGTGCGGCCCTCGGGCGCTCGTCCGACAAGACTGTCTTCGACCAAGGCAACAGCTCCGAGGACATCGCCATGACGTCCTCCATCCGGACAGCCATCCGCGAGGATCAGGCACTCTCCAGCCGCGCCAACAATGTCACTATCATCACGAAGGACGGCAAGGTAGTGCTCCGCGGGGAAGTCGATTCGACTTCGGAGAAAACAACCGTCGAAGGCATCGCGCAAAATAAAGCAGGACGCCGGAACGTGACCAGCGAGCTGACTGTCCGCGGCGGTGAACGTGGAAGCCAGTAAGTAAGCGGACGAACACTCAAACAGTAAAGGAATACCATGTCGAACACATCCGTATACGCGATCACCGTATCGCAGCAGCAAACCGAGAAGATCGTTTCGCGCCTGAAATCCGGGGGCTTCGCCAACGACCGCATCTCTGTTCTCTTCCCGGACAAGTCCACAACGAAGGACTTCGCCCATGAGAAGAACACAAAGGCACCCGAAGGCGCGGTTGCCGGCGGGGTTTCCGGGGGTGTCCTCGGAGGCGCGCTGGGCTGGATCGCGGGCATTGGCGCGCTCGCCATTCCCGGGGTCGGGCCGTTCATTGCGGCCGGACCGCTCGCGGCCGCCATCGGAGGCGCCTTCGCCGGCGCCACCGTGGGCAGCATCACCGGTGCGCTTGTCGGCATGGGTATTCCCGAGATTGAAGCCAAGCGGTATGAAAGCAAAGTCAAGGACGGAAATATCCTCCTATCGGTTCATGCAAAGAACAGCGACGAAGTTTCGCTCGCGAAGAAAGTCCTCAAGGAGCACGACGCTACCGACATTTGCACCGCCGGTATGACCGAAGGCGACGGTGCCGATACCGATGCCGATGACGATGCCGGACGCCGCGACCGTGATCACGGCAGCGAGGCTGCGGTATCCACCTCAGGTGCCTACCCGGCGGGGTCCCACCCTTCGGACCGACCCGCCGCCGCACAAGGAAATGTGGTTTCCGCGCCGGCTCCCGCTACCCGGCTCTAACAACAAATGCGGCCACCGCAAAGGTGGCCTTCGAAAGCCCGGGGGTTTCACGGCTCCCGGGTTTTCCCGTGCCCGGCGCGCGCGGGCGCCCGGACGGAACTCCGTGAACAGACCCTTGCAGAAACGGAACAAACCGATGGAACCGGAGACTTCTTTCACAACGCAGCCCCGCCCCGCCTACCTGCGGCTACTCTACATTCTCGCCCTGGCCTGCCTTATCGTTTATATTCTCAGGGTAGGATCTACATTGCTGATGCCCATCACGGTGAGTGCCTTCCTCGCGATGCTCCTCGCCCCCGTTGCCGGGTGGATCGAAAGGAGACGGCTCGGTCGCTTCACGGGGGCGGTTGTCCCAGTCCTCGGTCTGATGCTTGTCTTCGCTCTCTTGACGAGCCTTGCTGTCCGCCAGATCACCAGCATCGGCGGCAGCCTCGAAGGTGCCGCCGATCGTGTGGGCAACTTGTTCAAGCGCCTGAATTACTTCCTGAGTTGGCACCTTGATCTGGATAGACCCGTTCTCGGCGATCTCGACGGCGAGGGTGTGGTGGATCTCGTGAAGGATTCCAGCGGCGAATTGCTCTCCATGATGGGTGGTTTCACCGGATCGATCTTCGGCGCCCTCATCGTTCCCGCCTTAACCTTTTTTATTCTCTTTTATCGGGGTCATCTGTTTGAGTTCAGCGTCCGTTTTTTGAGACAAGCATCGCGGGACGATGTGGAAAGTCGCGTGGAAGAAGCGCGTTTGGTCTCCCAGAAATACTTCGTCGGCATGATGAAGGTGGTCGCGATTCTCGCGGTCCTGAACACGGGCGCGTTGTACCTGATCGGCGTGGAACATGCCATCTTCTTCGGGGTTTTCGCGGCCTTTTTGAATATCGTGCCCTTTTTCGGGCCGCTCGTCGGTTCGATCCTGCCCATTCTCTTCATCTTTGTCACGCGGGACAGTCTCTATTACCCGCTCGCGGTAGCCGCCGCCTTCATTGTCATTCAATGGATCGAGAGCTATTTTCTCACTCCCCGGATCGTCGGCAGCAATGTGCGCATCAACCCGCTCGTTGTCTTCATCGGGCTTCTCGGGGGCGCCTTGATCTGGGGAGTGGTCGGCATGATCATCGCCATCCCCGTCCTTTCGATCTCGATGCAACTCTTCCGCTTGCATCCCCGCTCCGAACCCTTCGCCTACCTTCTCGGGACCCCGCAGAACAAGGGTGTCCGGCTGTGGCGGTGGCGCGGGGAATGAGCCGGTCTATGAACCAAGGTCAAGGGACCCGGGCTCGAATTCGGTAGAAAGCCTTCTTCTCGTTCACGGGAAGCCGAACCTCCTCGGTGTGTTCATCAAGCGGATCAATCAGGATTTCCGGGGGATCCCAGATAGACCATTCGTAAAGGTCTTCGGACGCTTCCACCTGAATGGCGACGTCGGTCCGGCGCAGATTGCGGACGTAGCGTATTTCAAATGCTTGATGTGATGGAGTGATCTGAAACGGAAACGCGCGATCTCCGGGCTCTTGACCCAAGGCGTATTGCAGCAAGAGCGGCAATTTGGCACCGGGGACAATGTAGTGGCCCGGAAACAAAAATCCGTCGACCGGCAGGTAGCGGTGCTGCCAGCCTGCGAAGTACGTTTCCAGTAAGGGCAAGTTCGCCTGATTGCTTCCGGTTACCGGGAGCGCGCCTCCCAGGCGCTCACATAGGCGGTCATTTCCTCAAGGGTGACCCGGCCATCGCCTTCCGTATCCGCCGGGTGTGCGGATAAGGGTAGTGAACCGAAGAAAACGTATGAGGATAAAGAAACCGCCAAACAAAGTGTTCCCCATGGGGTAAAACGGGGCTCGTTGAGATGTCGAAGCGACAATTTATTCAAAATATACAGGGGTTGAATGGCTGTGTGGGGCGGATATGCATGAAGGCGGAGGAGACAGTGCTGTCCAACGGCTCGTCGACGAGATTCAGGTGACAGACACAGAATGGCGCCGCTAAGTGAGCGCGAAGTTGATGAAGTCTTTCACTTAGAAAGCAGCAGCGCAACCTTTAATCTCACCTCATTTCCTTTTCCGACTCTGCTCCGGAACCGCCCGCTCCGGCGAATCTGCGGATTGCCGCACGGATATAGCGAATGGGCCGCACATAAACTCCGGGAAAACGGAGGTAAGGCGGGCACGGAGCAATTTTCCGAAAAGACGCTTATCCTCGCAATAGGTTTGCCCTGATTTCAAACGTCCCGTCAGGACAGCAGTCGACGCACGGTATGCACGAAGGCCGGGGTTTCGAGCATGACTTTTACGAGGCGCTTGCGGCGTTCGCCCGGTCGCCGTTTTCCGTAAAACAGTCCAACGACCGCACGGATTCCGGGTGCCAGATCGGCGACAATCAATACTGCTCCGGCGGCGACCATGGCGGTGTCGACGGGAGGATCGATGTTTCGACAGGCGTCGACCAAGCGGGCGCGGTGTATCGCCGTCGCCTGCTCGAATCCTAGGATGATCCGTCTTTGTTCAGCGAGGCCAGACATTTGCAGTCTTCTTTCAAGACATTGGTTGAGCCTTCGAACGGCGCGCGTCCTCCGATCGCCAGATGCAGGGCAACAGCAATGCAGACGATGCCGGCAAGGAGTAGAGCGGCGGTTGCGATAACGAGGACGAGCACACGGTGTTCCACGCCCACCGAGTAGACGATCAGGGCGGTGCCCGTGATCAGGCCGGTGCCGAGCGCTGCCGAACCGACGACACACAAAGTCATCCACCGGGCAATCCGCAGGCGTTCGTATTCAAGTTCGGCGGAGAATAGTCGCAGGCGCGTTTCCAATGAACGCGCGAGGGCACTGCCCGCAAGTGAAAGAGAACGTAGGAGCTTCATGGTCGGTGTCGCCGTGCCCGATGGACGGGTAGGTCCGCTATTTGAGAAGGATACGGTCGATGAGAAGGCCCGCCAACGCGGCGACCGCAACGGAGCGCCACGGGTTCCGCCGGATCAGGTCTTCGACATTCTCGGACTGCTGTTCGACTTCATCGATCATGCTGCCCCCGGTTTTGCGGATGGCTTTCATGCGTTCGCCGAGATCCTTCTGAACCGCCGCGACCTTTTCATGGATTGCCGCCCCGGTGGCGTCCTTCGCTTCCTCGGCGAGATTCTGTGCATCCTCGATGACGCGTTTCAAATCCTCGACGAGTTGGTCGCGGCTGTCTCTTACGGTATCGGCTGTGGCCGCGTTTGTTGTATCGGTGTTCTTTGGCATAAATC
>SLLG01000307.1 GCA_007134215.1 Opitutales bacterium
GACGGACCCGAAATCATCGTATGGTTCGGCGATGACCTCTTCAAATACTCGGAAGAGCCCTTCGACGTCAATCAGTGGTACTTCAGCTTCCGCTTCAAGAATATGTTCCACTTCGCGGCGGGGACATGGTTCTTCTTTGAAGAATTCCAAGCGACCGTCTTCGTGGCTCACGACAGCGCATCGGGCAATCTTGACGGTGGCGTTTGGTTCTACTCCCGCAATCTCTTCCCCGGCCAGAGCGAAGGCACGTGGTTCTTCCTTTCCGCCGCCAGCGGATTCGGTGACCTCCGCGAAATCCACGGAGTGGGCGACGAAGAAGCCGGAGATCAGGACATCGCAGGCAGTCTCTTCGTCATGAATCCGGATGGATATCCTTACTGGGATAATGAAGGTTGGTTCTTCTTCGGCCAGTTCGAAGACGGTAACTTCATCACGTCCTACGACGCCGAGGGCGAAGGCTGGGTGCAACTCCGCTAATCCTATAGAATCACTTCACAACTTGGTTTTTCAAAAGGTCCGCCCAATGTGGCGGACCTTTTTTTCTGTGATTCCCCATCCTGCGGAAGCTCTTCCGACTGTTCCGGATGGGAGAATGGGCGCAGGCCTGAGCCACCTACGAAGAAGATCCGCTTCGTCCCGCTCCCTGCTTTGCGGAGTCGAAAGCGCCCAAGTCGGCTGGTTTATTTGTCGAAAAGGTTCGGATCCGCCCGTCGGCAATGGACTTGAATTGCCTCAAATCGCCCTGTCGGGAGAGAAATATCCACGTTTCGCGGGAGTCAACCAAGGTAACCTCGGGATAGCTTTCCGGTGTTGTCCACAACCAACCGATATTGGCATCGAAGATCCGGATATTGCCTGTAGCCTCATCCACGCCTTCAATGAAAAGCCATTCATGGTCGCGATGATACACCCAGGGAAACTTGTCGTCGAGAAAGTAGCCGAACCAATCCAGGTACTGCCAACTGTCAGGTAAATCGACGGTATCCGGAAAGAGCGCCCGCGCGGCCTCGCGGGCCGGTGCAAACACTGCCTCTATCCGCGTCTCGGAAAATTCGGCGGGCGGGTTTGCCTCCGCTGGAATGGCCGAGGCGGAGATCCACGCGCGCACCGTCCAGTTCCCTCTTGTTTCGATGCGTGGAAGCACTCCCTCCGCCACGAAAAACCCATCCGCGTCGCCTGCGGCCCGGATTTCTTGCTCAAAAGCAGTTCGCTGGTCACCTCGTTCCACATGTCCGCAAACCCGCAGCCAGCCGGGTCCGCGCTTTGAACCAACGGGGTCGACAGGACCGCCATGTCTTTGGCGCACGCGCGCCGTAAAGACCGGCCGCTCACCGACCCCGCATGAATCGCTGAGAGAAAATTCTTCGATCTGGAGCGAGCGGACAGCCCCATCCCGCTCTGCCCAATTGATGTCGTCCATTTCGCATGCCCGCGAGAGGTCACCTTCAAACATCGACCGCCAGTCACTCTTCAGCCGGGAAGATGCCCGAACAACCCCGGTGCGCTTCTCCAGACGACCCAATGGCAAAGGCAGCCCCAATTCACCAAAGATGCGCGTCACCTCTGTCCTGCGGTTAGCCGCGAGATCCTCATAGCGCACAACGACCGGCCGGACATCGGATTCGGCAAAAAACCGATCCCAACGCTTCTCCGCGTTCAGAAGGTTTACGTATGCCTGCCACACCGCGAAATACGAATAGCGCGCATTGCCGACCGAGTCCCCGGAAGCACGCTCCCGATCTGTCCGGACCACCCAACTGCCGTCCTGCCGGGCCTTTGCCAACGACACCGCCTGTGCGAGTTTGTCTCCCCGGTGAACCCGCACAAAGCGCAACCCGGAGAACACACGATCAAGCAGGTCCACTGCCGTCGTTGACTCATCCAGGTAAAGATGCCGCAGCGCGCTCAGCAATTCCTCCATCTGCCGGAACATGATCTTCATGGCAAAGATTCCGTCCCTCGACTCATTGCGGATGAGTAACTTCAGGAGTTCAGGAAGCGGCAGATCCTCCCGCTTTCCATACGTCCTTTTTCGATTGCTCAGATGAAACGGCGTCAACCACTCGTCGGCATAGGGAAGCCCTGCGCGCAGCAGACAATCCGACAAAAGGTAGCTCCCCGACCGCGGGGTTGCACACACCAGCAGTGACTTACGGTCCATCTCGGGGCGGTGGACCGGGGGTGCGGGTTGGCGGAGGCGTCTCAGGGGGCGCTGTCCCGATTTCGGGCGGCGTGTATGACGGGGGATCAAGCCCGGGATCCGCCGCACGGCGGCGCGGCATCGGCACGACCCGGCGCCGGTCGGAGGAAGAGGTGGTAGCAGAACGAACCGTCGGCCTCGTTGGCGACGGGGTTACGCTCGGCGGCTGGCGGGTTGTGGTCGTCGCCCGCGTCGTCGACGGGGTCCGCACGGTCGGCGAAGGCGTTGTCCGCGTTGGCGTCGGCCTTTCAACCCCGGGGCGGGAAGGGCGCTGCACGCCGGGCCCTGAAGGCCGTCCGGAGGGAGCGGCGACGCTCTGGAGGTCAAGCCAGCGCTCGCCGTCGGAGCTGGCGAGGAGGAGTTGGTCGTTCTCGCGGTTGTAGGATTTGGCGAGGACGCCTTCGTCACTTTCCTCGCCGATCGTCACCCATTGAAAACTTTGGTTGCTGCGGTCGCGGATGAGGGCGCGGGTGACCCCGTCGAGTTCATAAATAGCGTGGAATTCGATGTCCTCGCCGCGTTGCGGAGATGGGTCGGGGCGAGCGGGTCGGCGGTCCTCGGGCGGCTCGAAGTCGGGCCAGACGAAGGGGTTTTTCTCCGTGAGCCCGGCGGTGAGAAGACCGCCGCACGCGACGAAGAATAGGCCCGCGCCCAAAACTTTCCACAGGAATGACATTACCCTATAGGATTCACCAGGATGCCGGATTGATCAAATTTTCCGGAACGCCCGCTTGAGGACGTCCCCGACGCGGTCGAGTTGCTCGCGGGTCATGCGGGCGGAGACGGCGGTGCGCAGGAGGTCTCTGCCGGGCGGCACGGCGGGCGGGATGGCGATCACGGAAAAGACGCCGTTTTCCAGGAGATGCCGCCAGATGCGGTAGGTGCGCTCCTTGTTTCCGATGATGATGGGAACAGCCGGCGTCTCGCTGTCCCACGTCTCCAGCTCAAGGCGGTTGAGCACCTGCTTGAAGTAGCGGGTGTTTTCCCAGAGGCGTTCGCGGTGTTCGGGCTCGCTCTGCAAGAGCCGCAGGGCGGCAAGGGCGCAGGCCGCCTGGGAGGGGCATATGGCGGCGCTGAAGATCGTCTGCTTGGAGTGGGTGCGCAGGTATTCGATGACGGCTTTGGACCCGGCGATGTAGCCGCCCGTGCTGGCGAGGGCCTTGGAGAGGCTGCCGCAGATGAGGTCGACCTCTTTCGTGCAGTCGAGGTAGCCCACAGTGCCCTGCCCCCGGTCGCCGAGGACGCCGAGCCCGTGGGCGTCGTCCACGACGAAGAAGGTATTGTGGTCGCGCGTGACCTCGATGAGTTCCGGCAGCCGCGCGATGTGGCCTTCCATGGAATAGACCCCCTCCACGACAACCAATTTAGGAACGTCGCGCGCCTCCGTCATGAGGATGTCCTGGAGATCGGAGGGGTTGTTGTGGCTGAAGCGCTCGACGCGCGCGGAAGAAAGGGAAATCCCCGACCAGAGCGAGGAGTGGACGTTGCGGTCGACGAGGATGAGGTCGCCCTTGGAGGCGAAGGTGGCCACGGAGGCCATGCAGGCGAGGTAGCCCGCGCTGAGCACAATGCAGTCCTCCTTGCCCAGAAAGGCCGCCAGCTCTTCCTCCAGCTCGCGGTGGTAGGCGCGCGAGCCGTTGGCGAGCCGTGCGCCGGTGGTGGAGGTACCCCACCGCTCCAGCGCCTCGCGTCCTGCCTCAAGCACCTTCGGGTGGTCCGTGAGCCCGAGGTAATCATTGCTGCTCATCATGATCATTTTGCGCCCGTCGACCCACACATAGGCCCCTTCCTGGCGCTCGATGTGCAGGTACCACGGTTGGTAGCGCAGGCGCGCACGCGTCGCCTCGTCCTGCACGCAGCGTTGCAGGATGGTATTCTCCCGGCGGGAGCGCGGTGAAAAACGGATCGGAAAAGTCACAATAGGTATGAAACACCGAAACTCGCGCCCCCGTTGCGCCGGGGCAAGGATATTTGGGGAGAGACCTCCTCGCCTTCCTCTCTCTTCGTCTACCCCGACCCCGCAACCGTGCCTCGCTGAAGCTTCAGCCTACACGCCGCCGACCACGCACGCACAGGGCTGCCGACCCGCCGGCGACAAGCTCAGCCGAGTCGAGGTCCGGCAGCTACGACCGTCCGACCGCAAACGCTTACTCCGCCAAAGTAGGTGCGGGTCCCCGCCGTCGCTCACCCTCAGGCGGCGTCCTTCTTGGACTTGCGTTTGATTTTCGGCCCGGCGACACCGTCGACGACGGCGCGGTTGATGACGACCTCCTCGACATCGTCCATGGTCGGCAGCTCGTACATAATATCGAGCATGATGCCTTCCATGATGGAACGCAGGGCGCGGGCGCCGGTCTTCAACTCGACGGCCCGCTGCGCGATGGCCGATATGGCGTCGCGGGTGAAGGAAAGCTTCACGCGGTCGAGGGCAAACAGCTTTTCGTACTGCTTGGAGAGCGCGTTCTTCGTGTCGATGAGGATGTGCTCCAGCTGATCGACGGTCAGCTCCTCGAGCACGGAGACGACGGGCAGACGCCCGATGAACTCGGGAATGAGGCCGAAGCGCACGAGGTCCTCGGGGGCAATCCTCGAAAGGACTTCCCGCTCGTCGACCTGTTCGGCCTTGGCGGACTCCCATCCGATCGTGCCCTTGCCGAGACGGCGGCGGATGATGGATTCCATGCCGACAAACGCACCCCCGCAAACGAAGAGGACGTTTGTTGTGTCGATCTGGATGTATTCCTGGTTCGGGTGCTTGCGCCCGCCCTGCGGCGGTACGTTGCACATCGTGCCTTCGAGGATTTTGAGGAGGGCCTGCTGCACGCCTTCGCCGGAGACGTCGCGGGTGATGGAGACGTTTTCGGTTTTGCGGCCGATCTTGTCGATTTCGTCGACGTAAATGATGCCGCACTGGGCGCGTTTGACGTCGAAATTGGCGTTCTGGAGAAGGCGCAGGACGATGTTTTCGACGTCTTCGCCCACGTAGCCGGCCTCTGTAAGGGTGGTGGCGTCGGCGATGGCAAAGGGGACATCGAGGATGTTGGCGAGCGTGCGCGCGAGGAGCGTCTTGCCGCTGCCGGTGGGGCCGAGAAGGAGGATGTTGCTCTTCTCGATCGTCACGTCGCGCAGGGCCGCCGGAGTGTCGACACCCGTGCCGGCGGCGGCGGAAAGGCGCTTATAGTGGTTGTAGACGGCGACGGAGAGCACTTTTTTGGCGCTCTCCTGCCCGATGATGTGCTGGTCGAGTTCGGCTTTGATCTCGTGCGGCTTGAGAAGCTTGAAGGCCTCCCCGCCTGTCTTCGCCTCAGGCTCGCGCAGTTCGCGGTCGATGATGGTCTTGCAGACGTTCACGCACGAATCGCAGATGTGCACGCCCGCCGGGCCCGCGATCATCTTGCGGACTTCGCCCTGCGATTTTCCGCAGAAGCTGCAGAACGTCATTTTCGATGGTTTCGCCACAAAAACTCCTTACTTCGATGCCTCTGCCTTGGCCGCGGCGCGGGGCTTCACCTCGATAACAGTGTCGACAATCCCGTAGTCGCGGGCCTCCTGGGCGGTCATGTAATAGTCGCGGTCGGAATCCTTTTCGATGCGCTCGACGGGTTGGCCGGAGTGCTCCGAAAGAATTTCGTTGAGCGTCTGCTTCCAGCGTACGATCTCGCGCGCGGCGATGGAGATGTCCGAGGTCTGGCCGGTCGCGCCGCCGGAGGGCTGGTGGATCATGAGGCGGCTGTGCGGCAGGGCATAGCGCTTGCCGGGGGTGCCGGCGGAGATGAGGACGGTCGCCATGCTGGCAGCCTGCCCCATGCAGTAGGTTTTGATATCGCAGCTGAGGAAGCGCATGGTGTCGTAGATCGCCATGCCGTCGGTCACGCTCCCGCCCGGGCTGTTGATGTAGAGCTGGATATCCTTCTTCGGATCCTCCATTTGCAGAAGCAGCATCTGCGCGATGACGCCATTGGCCACATAATCGTCGATCGGCGTGCCGATGAAGATAATACGGTCTTTGAGCAGGCGGCTGTAGATGTCCCAGCTCTTTTCGGTGCGGCCGTCGCTCTCGACGACGTGTGGAAGCGGAAGGTAGTAACTCATTGCAAAAGGGTGGCTCGGATGACGTTCCGCGGAATTACGATGCGGCATCGCTTGCTTCGGAAACCTTAGACTCCTTGACGAGGAAATCAAGCGTCTTCCCGAAGAGGACCTGGCGCTGGATGCGCAGGAGCTTGGAACGGTCTTTCTGCAGCTCGCGCACAAACTCCTCCACGGGGGTGCGCTGGCGCGAGGCCATGGCCATGATGGCCTGCTGCAAGTCCTCCTCCTCCAGTTTGATCTCCTCGTCTTTGGCGATGCGGGCGAGGATGAGCTGCACCTTGAGGTCGCGCCGCGCGATTTGCTCGGACTGCCCGTGCAGCGCCTCCTTGTTCTTCTCGAACTCCTCTTCCTTGATGCCGCGCTGCATGTTTTCGACCATGATGCGGCCCATGACGTTCTGCGTCTCGGACTCCACGGCCGACTCCGGCAAGGCAAACTCCACCCGCTGGCTCAGAAAATCGATGATCTGCTGCCGCTTCGCGTTCTCGGCTTCGCGCTTTTTCGTGTTTTCAAGGTCGGTGAGGACGCGGTCCTTCAACTCTTCAACCGACTCCACCTGCACCGACTTGAGGAAGCCCTCGTCCAGCTCGGGGAGTCGGCGCTCGCGCACTTCCTCGACCTTCACGGCATACTGCGCCGTCTTGCCGCGCAGGTCCTCGACCGGAAAGTCGTCCGGAAAGGTGTGTTCGACGGTCTTTTCGCCGCCGGCCGCCATACCGAGAATGCCGTCGACGATGGCCGGGACACCGTATTGTTTGGCCTCGTCCGTGCCCGCCTCTTCCCACGTGCTCTCAGCCTTGCCCCACACGCGGAGGCGCGGCTCGTCGCCGAGCTTCGGCTCGAGGGGTTCGCCGTCGACCGTGCCCTCGTATCCGAGGCGCACGTAGTCACCCTGCGCGGCGGCACGTTCCACCACCGTGAAGTCGGCGCGTTCGCGGCGGAGGCGCTCAATAGCCTCGTCGATGTCCTTGTCGCTCACCTCGGTCGACGGCGGCGTGGTCTGAATGCCCTTATAGGGCGGCAGTTCGAAGGGCGGTGTGACGTCCACCGTGATCTCGACGGTTGTCTCCTCGCCCGGCTTGAAGGTCTCACCGTCGCCGAACTTCACCACGGAATAGACGTCCAGCTCGGAATCCTCGAGGGCCTTCTGGTAGACTTTGCGCGAGACGGCGCGGTTGAGTTCCTCGCCGAGTTCCCTGCGATAACGCTGGCGGATGACGTTCTCCGGCGCTTTGCCGGGCCGGAAGCCGGGCACACGCGCCTGCTTCGCGATGGTCTTGAGGACGGTCTTCTCCTCGGACGCGATTTCCTCGCCACTCACGGTGACGAGCAGGTTCTTGCGGGTTTCGCTGATATCGTTGGCGGTTACGTTCACTGCGGATTTGTGTTGGCGGTATTCGCTTTGCAAAAAGAAAAACGGGTAGCCAACACCCTGCGGCATGCACGGTCAAACAGAATTCGGCTGTCGGCGGGATGCGCCGCAGGGCGCCTTAGTGCCCGCTTTCCTTTCCC
>SLLG01000182.1 GCA_007134215.1 Opitutales bacterium
GTGCCGGAGCCGGTCGCGGCGGAGGCGCGTGAGCGCGGGGGCCGCCTGCCCGCGCACGAGTTGCTCCTGCGCAAGACCCGGCAGTTCAGCGAGGGATTGGTGCTGGGCACGAAGGCCTTCGTCGAGGCGGCGTTGCGCGAAGACGCAGGCCTGCGCTACCGGCGCAAACGCGCGCCAAAACCCGTGCCCTCCCCGGCGGAAGATGAAGCTCTTGCGTGCGCCCGTCAGTGGCTCCGCCCGAGGCCTCCCGGTGATACAGGACTCAGGAGCCGGGAACGGTGAACGTGCCCCCCCTCGATTCACCTGCGGATGTCTTCGCCGGCCCCTCGTTTTTCTCTGCGCCATACCCCTGCGATTGACTCGCAAAGGTGCCGACACCTATATGACCCGCGCAAACCAATGGCCCGAACCACCCCGAAACTTCCCAAAAGCCCGACCATCGACGCGGTGGGACTGGCCGAGCGGGTCGCCCGCTTCAAGACACGCAGTATCAAGATGGCGTCCAAGGTGTCCGCTCTAAGGCTCGCTCTGAGCATGATCGACCTGACCACGCTAGAGGGCAAAGACACGCCCGGCAAGGTGCGGCAGCTCTGCCGCAAAGCGGTGTGTCCCGACCCCGCCGACCCTTCCCTGCCGCACGTCGCGGCGGTGTGCGTCTACCCCACTCTCGTGCGCGTGGCCAAAGAGGCGCTCTCGGGGACGGAGGTGCGCGTTGCTTCGGTGGCGACGGCTTTTCCGAGCGGACAGGCGGAGCCCGGCGTACGCCTCGACGAGATCCGCTACGCCGTGGCGGAGGGCGCTGACGAAATCGACATGGTCATTTCGCGCGGAAAGTTTCTGTGCGGCGAGTATGCGGCTGTCTTCGACGAAATCGCCGCCTGCAAGGAGGCTTGCGGCGAGGCCCACCTCAAAGTGATTCTCGAAACCGGAGAACTCCACACCTACGACAACGTCCGCCACGCGAGCGACCTCGCGATGGAAGCCGGGGCCGACTTCATCAAGACCTCGACCGGCAAAGTAAGCCCCGCGGCAACCCCGGAAGTGACGCTCGTGATGTTGCAGGCCATTCAGGACTTCCACGCACGCACCGGAAAAATGGTCGGCATGAAACCCGCCGGGGGCATTCGCGACGCGAAGACGGCGGTCACCTTTCTTGTCATGGTACGCGAAACGCTGGGGCCCGCCTGGCTCACCCCGGAGTGGTTCCGCTTCGGCGCAAGCACGCTCACGAACGACATTCTTATGCAGTTGGCCAAACAGCGCACGGGCCACTACCAATCGCCCCTCGACTTCACGAACGACTGAGAAAACCGCCGCAACTATTCCCACGCAATCCGCATGTCCGCTAAAAAGAAGACCCGACCGCCAAATCCCGCCGCCGCACATGGCGGGGCCGATGACGACTTCCGCCTCGCCGAGCCGTACGCGCCGGCCCCCGAAGCCACGGACCACGCCCGGATCGCCCCTGCCTACGGACTTTTCATCAACGGTGCCTTTGTCTCCGCCGCATCCGGCAAACGCTTCGCCACCGTGAATCCCGCCACGGAAGAGACGCTCTCCGAAGTGGCGGAAGCGGAGCCCGCCGATGTCGACAAAGCGGTCGCCGCCGCGCGCAAGGCCTTCGGCCCGTGGAACCGCCTCAAGGCGTCCGAGCGCGGCAAATACCTCTTCCGCATCGCGCGCCTCTTGCAGGAGCGCGCGCGGGAATTCGCCGTCATCGAGTCAATGGACGGCGGCAAACCGATCCGCGAGTCGCGCGACTTCGATGTGCCGCAAGCTGCCGCCCACTTTTTCTACCACGGCGGCTGGGCGGATAAACTGGAATACGCCTTTCCCGGGCGCAAGGCGTCCCCGGTCGGCGTGGCGGGCCAGATCATTCCGTGGAATTTCCCGCTCCTTATGGCGGCATGGAAGATTGCGCCCGCCCTCGCGTGCGGCAACACAGTCGTCCTCAAGCCGGCCGAAAGCACGCCGCTCACCGCCCTCAAACTCGCCGAGCTGACTGCCGACGCCGGACTCCCGCCGGGCGTCGTGAATATCATTACGGGCGCGGGCGAAACCGGTTCCGCACTTGTCAACCATCCCGGTATCGACAAAATCGCCTTCACCGGCTCGACTGAAGTGGGCAAGCAGATACAGCGGGCCGTTGCCGCCACAGGCAAGCGGCACACCCTCGAACTCGGAGGCAAAGCCGCCCACATCATCTTCGAAGACGCCCCGCTCGACCAAGCCGTCGAGGGCATCGTCAACGGTATCTTTTTCAATCAAGGCCATGTCTGCTGCGCGGGCTCGCGCCTTCTTGTGCAGGAAGGCGTCGCCGGCACCGTCGTGGCAAAGCTGCGGCGGCGCATGGAAACCCTCGTCCTCGGTGATCCCCTCGACAAAAACACTGATATTGGAGCGATCAACTCGCGCGCCCAGCTCGAACGCATCGAGGCCCTTGTCCGGGCGGGCGTCGAGGAAGGTGCGCGCATCCACCAGTCAGGACAGAAACTTCCCGAGAAGGGATACTGGTTCCGGCCCACAATTTTCACGGAAACGGCGCAGTCGCACCGCATCACGCGCGAGGAAATCTTCGGCCCGGTCCTTTCCATCATGACCTTCCGCACGCCGGACGAAGCGATTGAGAAGGCAAACAACACGCCCTACGGGCTGTCCGGCGGCGTGTGGACGGACAAAGGCGCGAAGATCTTCGGCGTCACCGGTGCCCTGCGCGCGGGCGTTCTGTGGGCCAACACCTTCAACAAATTCGACCCGACCTCCCCCTTCGGCGGCTACAAGGAAAGCGGCCTCGGCCGCGAGGGCGGCCTGCACGGTCTCGCCGCCTACGTAAACCTGTCGCGATAGGAGCCGAAACCCATGAGCACGCGTATTCCTGTTTTGAAGACATATAAACTTTACATCGGCGGGCAGTTCCCGCGCACGGAGTCGGGCCGGGCTATGGCTCTGGAAGGGCGCGGCGGGCGGCACGTCGCCAACCTCTGCCGCGCCAGCCGCAAGGACCTGCGCAACGCCGTCGTCGCGGCGCGGAAAGCGCAGAGCGGCTGGGCCTCGAAATCCGCCTACCTGCGCGGACAGATACTCTACCGCGCAGCGGAGATGCTGGAGGGCCGCGCGGCGCAGTTTGCCGAGGAACTTCGCCTCCAAGGAGATTCCGCCGCAAGTGCCCGCAGGGAAGCGGACGCGGCCACAGAGTTGCTTGTCCACTACGCAGGATGGACCGACAAATACGCACAGGTCTTCGGAAGCGTGAATCCCGTCGCCTCGCCCCACTTTAATTTCTCCGTGCCCGAACCGACGGGCGTCATCGGCGTGCTTGCCCCGGGTGCACCGGGCCTGCTCGGCATCGTCGCGGCGGTCGCTCCGCTTGTCGCGGGCGGCAACGCATGCGTCGCCCTCGCCTCCGCGACCCACCCGCTCAGCGCCGTCACCTTCGCCGAGGTCCTCAACGACTCCGACCTCCCCGGCGGTGTCGTCAACATTCTCACCGGCTTGCGCGGAGAAATTCTGCCGCCCATGGCAACACACAAGGACATCGACGGTATCGCCGCCTACGGCACATCCGCCGCCGAGCAGACGCTCATCGGCGAAAACGCCGCCCTCAACGTGAAGCGTGTCGCCCTCCACCCCGCCGACGCACTCGACGGCGATCCCTACCGCATACTGGAATTCCAGGAAATCAAAACCACCTGGCATCCTGTCGCCGTCGGGTGATTCTCCGCTTCCGCTGAGGCCGGGCGGAGCTGTTTCACGGCCTGCCGGAGAACGAAAAGCCAATCGGGCTGCCCGACCGACCCCCTCCAAGGCGGTGAAGGATCACCGCTCCAAGACGGGCTGCGCCCGCGGGCGTCGACGACAAACAAAACGGCCCCGCCGCAGGTGCGACGGGGCCGTTGAATGAAGTTGAACGGTGCTGAGTTCCGGTCGCGGAACGGCCTTACATCATGCCGCCCATGCCACCCATGCCACCCATGTCACCGCCGCCCGGGGAGTCCTTCTTCTCTTCCGGGAGGTCGGCAATGAGGGCCTCGGTGGTGAGAAGCAGGCCGGCCACGCTCGCGGCGTACTGGAGGGCGCTGCGGGTCACCTTGGCGGGATCGACGACGCCCGCCTTGACGAGATCCTCGTAGTTATCGGTGGCGACGTTGTAGCCGATATTTCCATCCTTGGAGAGGACTTCCTGCACAACGAGGCTGCCTTCGACACCCGCGTTGAGGCAGAGCTGACGCAGCGGAGTCTCGACGGCGTAGGAAACGAGGCGTCCGCCGATGGCTTCGTCGCCCTCGAGCTTGAGGGCGTCGACGGCCTTGCGGGTGCGCAGGAGCGACACACCGCCGCCGGCCACGATGCCTTCTTCAACGGCAGCGCGGGTGGCATGCAGGGCATCTTCGACGCGGGCCTTCTTCTCCTTCATCTCCGTTTCGGTGGCGGCCCCGACGTTGATGACGGCCACACCGCCGGCGAGCTTCGCGAGGCGCTCCTGGAGCTTCTCGCGGTCGTAGTCGGAAGTCGTTTCCTCGATCTGGCGGCGGATTTGCTTCACGCGGCCCTGGATGTCGGAAGCGGCGCCCCCACCTTCGACGATGGTGGTGTTTTCCTTGTCGACGGTGACGCGCTTGGCGCGGCCGAGGTCGGTGAGTTCGAGGTTTTCGAGCTTGATGCCGAGATCCTCGGTGATGCACTTACCACCGGTGAGGACAGCGATGTCCTTGAGGATCTCCTTGCGGCGGTCGCCGAAGCCGGGGGCCTTGACGGCGCAGACATTGAGCATACCGCGCAGCTTGTTGACCACGAGCGTGGCGAGCGCCTCGCCCTCGACATCTTCGGCGATGAGGAGGAACGGCTTGCCGCTCTGGGCAACCTTCTGGAGGAGCGGAAGGAGATCGTTGAGATTCGATATCTTCTTCTCGTGGATGAGGATATAAGCGTCTTCGAGGACGGCTTCCATCGCCTCTTGGTTGGTCGCGAAGTAGGGGCTGAGGTAGCCCTTGTCGAACTGCATCCCCTCGACAACGTCGAGAGTGGTTTCGATGCCCTTGGCTTCCTCGACGGTGATCGTGCCGTCCTTGCCGACCTTGTCCATGGCGTCGGCGATGATCTCGCCGATCTCGGTTTCCCAGTTGGCGGAAACCGTCGCGACGTTCTTCACACCCTCGCGGTCCGTTACGGGAATGGACTGCTTTTTGATCGCCTCAACGGCGGCGGCCACTGCCTTGTCGATACCGCGCTTGATGTAGACCGGGTTGGCACCGGAAGTCACGTTCTTGAGACCGCGGCGGAAGATCGCCTCGGCGAGAACCGTGGCGGTAGTCGTTCCGTCACCCGCGTTGTCGCTGGTCTTTGTGGCCACTTCCTTGACCATCTGGGCCCCCATGTTCTCGAAGGGATCCTTCAGCTCGATTTCCTTGGCCACCGAGACACCGTCCTTGGTGACTGTCGGGCTGCCGAACTTCTTGTCGATCACCACGTTTCGGCCCTTGGGACCGAGGGTCACCTTGACCGCCCGCGCGAGCGTTTCGACGCCGTTGAGAAGCTTCTTCCGCGCGTCTTCATCGAATTTGATTTGCTTAGCCATATTTCTAAACTAATTGATTGTTGATTATTGTAAGTTGAATTCCCGGCCTCAGCCGACAATACCGAGGATATCATCCTCGCGGAGGACCGTGTATTCCTCGTCCTCGAACTTGACGGTAGTACCGCCGTATTTGCTGATGATCACCTTGTCACCGACTTTAACCGTGAAGGTGTAGTCCTCGCCGTCCTTCTTGCCTGTGCCCAGAGCGAGCACTTCGGCCGTGGTCGGCTTTTCCTTCGCGGAGTCGGGGATGATGATCCCGCCTTTGACTTCTTCGTCGGTTTCCACGGGCTTGACGAGCACGCGGTCTCCGAGCGGCTTGATTTTCACTTCAGTTGCCATTGTTTGTTTTTGGTGTGTTTACAGGTTGTTTGTCTGTGAATGATTGATTGAAAAAACGACCGCTCAGGACTTCTTTTCGTCCGTCACGTCCTCGACTTCGGCATCGACAACATCGTCGTCCTTGCCTCCGCCGGAAGACGGGCCCTGCGCGCCGCCCTCCGGAGCGCTCTGCGGGCCGGCACCGGCGGCTCCCGCCGCCGCGCCGCCTTCCTGCTGGTAGAGGCGGGCGATGGCTTGCTGCATCTCCGGGTTGTTGGTGAGGTCCTCGACGGCTTTCTTCATCGCCTCAAGGTCGCCGCTTTCGAGGGCCTTTTTACCCTTGTCGACGAGCCCCTGGATGAGCGTCTTGTCGGTATCGGAAAACTTGTCACCGCTCTCCTTGAGAAGCTTCTCCGTCGTAAAGACGACATTGTCGAGCTGGTTGCGGGTCTCCACCCGCTCCTTGGCCTTCTTATCGGCCTCGGCGTTGCGCTCGGCGTCCTGCTTCATCTTGTCGATCTCTTCCTCGTTGAGACCGGAGGCATTGGTGATCGTGATTTTCTGCTCCTTACCGGTGCCTTTGTCCTTGGCCGAAACATGGAGAATACCGTTTGCGTCGATGTCGAACGTGACCTCGATCTGCGGGGTGCCTCGCGGGGCCGGCGGGATGCCGTCGAGCCGGAAGTTGCCGAGGAGCTTATTGTCATCGGCCATAGGCCGCTCGCCCTGGAGCACCTTGATGTCGACGGCGGTCTGGTTGTCGGCGTAGGTGGAGAAAACCTGACTTTTCTTCGTCGGAATCGTTGTGTTGCGCTCGATCATCGCCGTGGCAACGCCGCCGGCGGTCTCGATAGCGAGCGTAAGCGGCGTGACGTCGAGAAGGAGAACATCCTTCACATCACCCGCGAGGACGGCACCCTGAATGGCCGCGCCGATGGCCACGACTTCGTCCGGGTTGACGCCCTTGTTGGGCTCCTTGCCGGCAAGTTTGCGCGCCACCTCGACGACCTTGGGCATGCGCGTCATGCCGCCGACGAGGACGAGATTGCCCACCTCGGAGGCGGAGATACCGGCGTCTTTGAGGCAGGCCTCGAAGGGGGCCACCGTGCGCTGGAAGAGATCGTCGCAGACCTGTTCGAGCTTTGAGCGCGTGAGGGAGATGTTGAGGTGCTTCGGCCCCGATGCGTCGGCCGTGATAAAGGGCAGGTTGATGTCCGTGGACTGCGAAGAGCTGAGGGCAATCTTCGCTTTTTCCGCCTCTTCACGGAGGCGCTGGAGCGCCATCTTGTCGGAGGAGAGATCGATACCGTTCTCGCGGCGGAAGTCGTCGATCAGCCATTGGATGATCGCCTGGTCCCAATTGTCGCCGCCGAGGTGGGTATCGCCGTTGGTCGCCTTGACTTCGAAAACGCCGTCGCCGATTTCAAGGATCGAAATATCGTAGGTGCCGCCGCCGAGGTCGTAGACGGCGATCATCTCGTCGTTCTTCTTATCGAGGCCGTAGGCGAGGGACGCGGCGGTCGGCTCGTTGATGATACGCAGGACCTCGAGGCCCGCGATTGTGCCGGCGTCCTTGGTCGCCTGCCGCTGCGAATCGTTGAAGTAAGCCGGCACGGTGATGACCGCCTTGGTCACGGGTTCACCGAGGTAGGATTCCGCGTCGGCCTTGAGCTTGGCGAGCACCATCGAGCTAATCTGCTCGGGCGGGAGCTGCTTCTTTTCGCCGTTTTCGACGACCTCCACCCATGCGTCGCTGCCTTTTCCCTCGACGACTGAATAGGGTAGGTTTTTCGACTCCTCCTGAATTTCGGAAAACTTGCGCCCGATAAGGCGCTTGGCCGAGAAAATTGTGTTTTGCGGGTTGGTCACGGCCTGGCGTTTCGCCGCCTGGCCCACAAGGCGTTCACCGTTCTTCGCGAAGGCCACAACCGACGGCGTGGTGCGTGCTCCCTCACTATTGGGGATCACCACCGGTTCGCCACCCTCCATGACTGCCATACAGGAGTTCGTCGTCCCTAAATCAATTCCAATGATTTTGCTCATCGTGCCACAGACAAGCACGGACGCTGCCAAGACGGCGGACCAAAGCTATAAGATACTTTATATCAACTCTTTAAAAATCCATTGAAAATCTGAACCACATTTTCACCCTCAAAACCCCTTCCGGCAACGGGCAATTCTGTCACACCCGTGCGTCACACGTGCGCCACCGGCGGAACGATGTCGCACCCGGCTACCGGGGCAGAATCCGGACATCATGCGCAGGCCCGGCTTGCCCTCCGGCGGGGATTGCCTACCCCTTTGCCGGAACGACGCACTGAAAACATGTTCGAAGAGTTCCAACCACCCGGCCGCAAGAAGAAGAAGGTCGACTACGAGGCCCTCCACTCCCCGCTCAACCGCATTCCGGGAATGCGGCTCGAGGTCGTGCGCGACCTCATCGACATCGGCATAGCCCACATCGAGGAGCTGCGGGGCCGCTCCCCCGAGGCACTCTATGAGGAAATCCAGAACCTGCGCGAAAACACCGCGCGCGAGCGGCTCTTCAGTCTGCGCATGGCCGTCTACTACGCCGAGACCGAAGACCCCGACCCCGCCCTCCTCCAGCCCCACCGCTGGGCGGACTGAAGCGCGGAAAGGCTAGAAGAGAGGACTACCCCTCATGCTCCGCAGCTCTCACTGCGAGGCTCACTCCGCCGCCGCCTGCTCCAACTTGAGGAGCTTGTAGCGGTAGGAGTCGCGGAGGGCCTGCCAACTGGCTTCGATGATGTTGGGGTCGGCGCCGCAAGTCCACCAGCTGGATTCGCCGTCGGTGCTGTTGACGAGCACTTGGACGATGGAGTCGGTCCCGAGCCCGGTCTGCAGGATGCGGACCTTGTAATCGATGAGCTGGACGTTGGCGAGCCCGGGGAAATGGGTGCCGAAGGCGATGCGCGCGGCGTGGTCGAGCGCGCCGACGGGTCCGGTGGACTCGGCGACGGCGATCTTGATGTCGGGCTCGTCGTCGAGGCGGATTTTCACGACGGCTTCGGAAATGTTTTCATCGTTGTCGCGCACGACCTCGGAGATGGTGCGGTAGCTGACAAGGCGGAAGTTGTCCTCGAGGCCGTGGAAATGCTGGCAGAGGAGGACTTCGAAGGAGGCGTCCGCATTCTCAAACTCGTAGCCGCGGTTCTCCAGTTCCTTGAGCTTTTCGAGGAAGGAGCGCATCTCGGGCGATTTTTCTTCGACCCCGAGTCCGAGCTGCCGGGCCTTCATGGCGACGCTGCTGCCACCCGACATGTCGGAAAGGAGGATGCGCTGGCGGTTGCCGACGAGTTCGGGGCGCATGTGCTCGTAGCTGTGGGCGACTTTTTGGGCCGCGTTGGCGTGAACCCCGCCCTTGTGGGCAAAGGCACTCTCGCCGACAAAGGGCGCGCGGCTGTTGGACGGGAGATTGGCGAAGCGGTCGATCTCCAGCGAGAGGTCGCGCCAGCCGCCCACGTTTTCGGCGCAGGAGAGGCGGTAGCCCAGCTTGAAGTGGAGGTTGGGTACGATGGACGTGAGATCGGCGTTGCCCACGCGCTCGCCGTAGCCGTTCATCGTGCCCTGCACCATGACGGCGCCGTGCTCCACGCCCACGAGGGAGAGCGCCACGCCCATGCCGCAGTCGTTGTGGCAGTGCATGCCTACGCGGGCTTCGGGGAAGCGCTGGCGCACAGTCGCGACGATTTCCGCCATCTCGCTGAGCTGCGTGCCGCCATTGGTGTCACAGAGCACGACGTAGGAGGCGCCCGCCTTGAGCGCGGCGTCGAGCGTGGAGAGCGCGTAGTCCGCGTTGTCCTTGTAGCCGTCGAAAAAGTGCTCGGCGTCGTAGACGACCTCGCGCCCGGCTTTGCGCAAAAAGGCCACCGAGTCGCCGATCATGGCGAGATTTTCCTCCGCCGTCGTGCGGAGGACATCGGTGACGTGGAGAAGCCACGTCTTGCCGAAGATCGTCACGACGGGGGTGTCGGCGTCGAGAAGCATGGCGAGCTGCGGATCTTTCTCCGCCGCCGTGCCCGCGCGCCGCGTCGAGCCGAAGGCGGCGATCTTCGCGCGCCGCCAGGTTTCTACTTTCGCGAGACGGAAAAACTCCATGTCGCGCGGATTCGAGCCGGGCCAGCCGCCCTCGATATAATCGAAGCCGAAGTCGTCCATGCGGCGCGCGAGGAGGATTTTGTCGCGCGCGGAAAAGGAGACGCCCTCGCCCTGCGTGCCGTCGCGCAGGGTTGTGTCATAGATGGAAACAAAAGGTTTATGGGTCATGATGGGTCGAAAAACAGGTTTGAAAGGAAACGTGCCACGAATGGCAACCGGAGAAACAAAAACGGGCGCGCGCGCCCGGAAGCGGCATGCAATTGGTTCTCGGGGCCGGAAATGCCTGTTTGCGCAACGATCCGCCGGACCCCTCAGCTAATAATAATGAGGGAGTCGCCGTCAATAAGGGCGGATATGACTGAATGCGCTAAGCCCATCTTCCGCGAGCCAGCGGTAAATACGCCGGCGTGTCAAGCCCTCGGCGATCCACGCGTCGAAACGGGCACGGCTCGCCTTGCGCACGCAACCGCGATGGAGGACGCGGCTCCGCCGCACCGGTCCCAACGCGCCACGTTTGCGTCCCGCATTCATGCGGTCCCGGAGAACGGGACCCACGCCTCCGTAGACCCCCGCCCTATGCCTCCACTTCCCCGCGTTCCCAGCGCTCGAGGAAGCCGGCGAGTTCCTCAACCGAGGCGCTGCGGGCCTCGCGCACAAAGAAGCCCGAGGACGCGGCCGCGAGGCGGAGTCGTGCGCGCGGGGGAAAACCGAGTAACAACCCGAGCGCGTAGCCTGCGTTGAAGCGGTCGCCCGCGCCGGTACTCTTGCGCGGCTTGGCGCAGAACGGACCCTCCGCCGAGGCATCGCCGTCCGGGCCGCTCGCGGCCGCGTAGCGTATCCAGTGGACGACGACTTCGTCGATACCGAGCGCCGCACGCAACCGCTTCGCCTGTTCCGAAACGGACGCCTCGGCGTTCCCGGCCTTGTCCAAACCGAGCAGTTCGCACAGAAGGTTGGCCTCGTTGCCATTGACCCCGAGGGTGAGTTTCGCCCCGCCTTTCGCCAAGAGCGGAAGGGTTTCCAGCATCGCGCGGATGTCGTCGCCGGAGCGCGAAGAGGGATCGACGAGGTCCACGAAAATTCGCTTACCCTCCGGGAGCGCGGCGAACACTTCGTCGGCAAGCACCCGCCAGACCCCTGTCATACGCGGATAGAGGGACCAGTTGGTCATGGCGATCAAGCCCGCCTCCTTGCAGGCCGCGGCGTAGGCACCGTCCTTCAGGCACCCGCGAACATGGGCGGCATCGAAATCCCCGAGCTGGCGCACGGCGCTGAACATGAGCTTGCCGTCAGCGAACTCAAAGGCGAGCGTGCGGCCCGGTTCGTCGCCCCACGAGTGCGCGCTGCGGCACCGCGCCGCCATCTCCGCGAAAGCGGGATGCACAGGATCGCCGAGGGTCGCGAAGAGGTCCACGGGGATGCCGAAGCCGAGAAGACCGTCGCCCATATTGACCGCGCAGCCGCCCGGGTCGACGTTGTTCACCGTGATCTCTCGCAGGCTGCTGTGTCCGGCGGCGGCGGTAATGAGGCTGCCGAACGTCTTGATATCGGGGACCGGCGTGAAGGATTCGAGGTCTTTGCGTTCCAGCACGACCGTAATCATCTCGTCGACGAATCCGTCGAAACCGATAACGACCGGCAACGAAGCAAGGCGCGCCGCACGCGCGCGCAGCTCAGGGGATAGCTCACTCATGTCTATTTGTTCTCAGTATGGGAATCTGTGCCGAGTGCCTCCGCGCTTTGCGGCAGTCCACCCTGCGACGCCTATCCTGCGGGAGAGTTGTCCGCGGTTTCGAGCAAAACCAGCGGAAATTGACATGGCGGCCATTTCGTTCCACTTTTGCGCCTTATGAATGTGTGGCTGGCGGTCGTCGTCCTCTTCGCGGGAGTCATCTCCCCGCGTTGCTGCTGCGATGGCACGCAAACCGCCACGCCCATGCCGGCGCCCGCGGGATGCTGCGGCGAGTCCGCCCCCGCTGACCATGCTCCGTGTCCTTCCGGAGGCGATTGCGCGCTAGAAGGCTGCACGCACTTTCCCGAAGCAGCGGTCCTTGCCGCCGGTGCCTTCGCCGGGACTCCGGCGGCGCACGACCGCGCATACGCGCCCGTCGCGGAGCTGCCGCGGACGCAAGCGGAGGCGCGCATCCCCGTTTGCGGTGCGGCACATGCGAAGGCGGTGCCCCGACGGCACACATACTGCGTCTACCTGATCTGACCACACCCCGCGCCGGCGTGAATTGAATGCGCGGCGCACGGGCAGAAGAGGCGCTTTCCTCCTGCGGATGATGACTCCGGCCGTTCCGGTCGCGCATACGCGGCGGGATATGTTTGCGAAGCGTCCGCCACAATGCCGGACGCCCCTACCTTTCCCGCCCTTCGCCGCCCTGCGCCGCCGCAACCGCCCCGCCCACTCCGGCTCTTCCACCAACCGCATTTCTTTTTCCAAGGGGAACACAGCTTTCCCGCGTTCAGCCTTCCAAAGACTTTCGATGAACCACCGATATTTTTATACCTTGTTCGCACTGTCCCTGATCGCCGCGGCCCCGGCGGCCACGGCGCTGCCCGCCACCGCCGGGCCGGACGACTTCGTTGCCTATGCGTTGGAGCACAACGCCACCCTTGCCGCCGCCGGAGCCCGCGCCGAAGCCGGACGCGAACGCGTGCCGCAGGCCCGCGCCCTGCCCGATCCGGACCTCATGTATAGCTACTACATCCAGCGCATGGACGTGCGCCAGTCCATCGGCGTGCGGCAGTCCTTTCCCTTTCCCGGCACCCTCTCGCGGCGTGCCGCCGTGGCGGAGAGCGAGGCGGAGATCCGCGCCATGGACACCGCTTCACTGCGGCGCGTCATCGCCGATGAAATCCTCCGCACTTACGCCGACCTCGCCTACATCGACGCCACCCTCCGCGTCCTCGGCGAAAACGTCGCCGTCCTCGAGCGCATCGAGCGGTCCGTCGAAGCCCGCATCGAAGCGGGCGACGGAAGCGGGGCGGCCCTCATCCGCGCGGAAGTCGCCCGCGCGCGCCTCGAAGACGAGCGCGCCGCCCTTGAGGCCCGCATTCCGCCCCTGCGGGCACGGATGAACCGCTTTCTCGGGCGCGACCCCCACGAGCCTCTGCCGTCCCTCATGCCGCTCGAATCGGCAATCGCCGAAACGCCCGCCCGGCTGGACCGGCCGGGTGCGCTTGCCGCCCATCCCGATCTCGAGGGCCTCGAACGCGCCATCGAAGGACGCCGCAACGCGGCGGAACTGGCACGCCGCGAAGGACGCCCCGGCTTCGCCCTCGGCGCGGAGTGGATGGACACGGTGTCGGGCAAGCGCGAGGAGGTCATGGTCACACTCGGGGTAAGCCTGCCGATTTGGCGGGAGCGCTACCGGGCGGGCGAACGCGAAGCCCGCGCCGAGCGCCGAGCCCTCGAAGCGGAACGCCGCGACCGGCGCTACCTCCTCGAAGCCGAGTTCCGCGAAGCGGCCAACCTGCACGAGGACGCGCTCCGGCGCGCGTCCCTCTACGGCGAGCGCCTCCTCCCGCGCGGGCGGCAGGCCCTCGAAGCCGAAGAAGCCGCCTACGCGGGAGGCCGCGGCGACCTCCTCGACGTCCTCGACGCCCAGCGCGTCCTCCTCGAACTCGAACAAGCGCACGACGCCGCCCTCGCCGACATCCTGCGCGCCCGCGCGACCCTGCGCCGGCTCCTCGGCGATTCCTAAACCCTTTACGCAATTCAAATACCATGACCAACAAGAGCCAATCGGCCGACCGCACGCCCGCCACTGAACCGCCGCCCTCTCCGGAAGCGGCGGGACCCCGCGGCACGACGCTCGCCGCAGTTATCGTTTCCGCCTTTGTCTTTCTCATCCTCGGCCTACTTCTCGCCGAACCCGCAAAACGTCTGTGGGCGTGGACGACCGACCGCGTGACAGCGGAGGACGGTGAGGACGTCGACGACGGCCAATGGTACATCAGCGGCATGCACCCCTGGATCATCCGTCCCGAGCCGGGCCTCTGCCCGGTCTGCGGCATGGAACTCACCCCCCTGAGCCCGGACATGCTCACCGGCGATCTCGCCATCGATCCGCAGATCGTGCAGAACATCGGCGTGCGCCTCGCCCAGGTCGAGCGCGGGCCGTTCCACACCGCCCTGAACACCGTGGGCACCGTGGAAGCCGACGAGCGCACCCGGCGCGAAGTCGTGTTGCGCGCGCCCGGCTACATTGAGACCGCGCACATCCGCTATGTCGGGCAGCGCGTGGAGCGCGGCACTCCCCTCGCCGAAATCCACAGCCCCGCCATCCTCGCCTCCCTCAACGAACTGCGCGCTTTTGCCCGCACGAATCCCGACGGCGCCGAGGCGCGCGCGACACGGCAACGGCTGCGCGTTCTCGGACTCACGAGCGAACAGGTCTCAGCCATCGAGGCCACCGGCGAAGTGCCGTGGACGGTCACGCTCAAGAGCCCGGCGGACGGTGTCGTGACATTCTTGGATGCCTTCGAGGGCCAGTGGTTGCCGGAAGGCGGACGCCTCGCCGAGATCGCCGACTTCAGCCGCGTGTGGGTGCTCGCCACTGTGTTCGAGAGCCAACTGGAGCGCGTGCGCGAAGGGATGCGCGGCGTCGCGCGCGTCGCCCACCGCCCGGCGGACCGGCTCGAGGGCGAAGTCACCTACCTGTATCCGACGCTCGACCCGCGCACCCGCCAAGGCCGCGTGCGCCTTGAGTTTGCCAACGAAGACGGCCGCCTCAAGCCCGGCATGTTCGTCCGCCTCGAACTGGACGACACCGGCGAGGAAGACGTTCTGCAAGTGCCGCGAGAGGCCGTGCTCGACACCGGCGCGCGGCAAATCGCCTATGTGAGCCGGGGCGGCGGTCGTTTCGAACCGCGGGAAGTGCGTGTCGGCCGCGAGAGCGAAAAAGGCATGCTGGAGGTGTTCGACGGCCTCGCGGCGGGCGAGCCCGTCGTCGTCAGCGGCCAGTTCCTCCTCGACAGCGAAAGCCGCCTCCGCGAATCCCTTCTCAAACTCGTCATGGGCGAAACCGCCGCGGAGCAGCGCGTGGAGGCACCGGTGGACGCGGAACCCGGTCTTGAAGATATGCCCGCCGATCTCGCGCGCGCCCTCAGTGATCTCCTCGATGCCTACCTCGATGCCGCCGGGCCGCTCGTCGACGACCACATCGACGGCGTGCACGACGCCGCCCGGAAGATGCGCGACGCCGCCCGGCGCCTCGGAACAGAGGACTTGTCCGGCGATGTCGCCGAGGTCATCGAAACGGAAGCCGGACGGATCGCCGAATCCGCCGCGCGCCTTGCCGAGGCCGCCTCGCCCCGCCGCGCGCGTCTCGCCCTGCGCGACCTGAGCGAGGCCCTGCGCGCGGTCCTGCGCGCGACCGGCCTGCCGCCGGGTTACGCACAGGAGATCCATGAGGTCCGGTGCCCCATGTTCCCGGAGATGGGTGACAACGCATGGTGGTTCCAGACAGACACGACTGTCGCCAACCCCTACATGGGGCAGGCCATGCTCACCTGCCACGACGCCCGCTTTGCCCTGCCCCGCGTCGGTGAACGACCGGGCGGGCCCGCCGAAACCGAACCGGAAGAATCCGGGCCGGATGCGTCCGGCGAAGACCGCGAGGTCGCCCGCGGCGAAGTCACGGAATATCCGGAAATGACGCTGCCGGAGGAAGGCCGGAGCGCGCTCGCCGATGCCCTGCGCGCCTACCTCGCCATCGGCTCCGCCCTGGTCGGCGACAGTATCGAAGGCGTGGCCGACGAAGCGGAGGCCCTTCGCAACGGCCTTCGCGGGGTGACCGACGCGGGCACGACGGAAGACGCACACGCCTTCCACCAGGAAGACAAGTTCGCCCGCGCGCGCCGCGCCGCCGGCGTCCTCGCGGAGACGGACAGTCTCGAAGACGCCCGCATGGCTTTCGCCATCCTCGGCGAAGAGCTGACCGGCTTCCTCGAAGCAGTTGGCGTTCCGCCGGAAATCGACGACGATCTCATCGCCGCGCGGTGCCACATGTATCCGAACTTCGGTGACAACGGTTGGTGGATACAGAAGGACGGCGATCTCGAAAACCCGCTGTGGGGACCCGCCATGCTGCGTTGCGCCGACATCACACGCCCGCTCGCAAAGGCGGCCAACGGCGGCAGCCCGGAAAACAGCAACGACAACGGCCGCGGGGGACACCGCCATGATTGAGCGCATCATCGACGGATCCATCCGCAACCGCGCCCTCGTCCTCCTCCTCGCCGGGGCGCTCACCGCCCTCGGGGTGTGGTCCATGCGCAACATCACGGTCGACGCCATCCCCGACCTCTCCGATGTGCAGGTGGTCGTCGTCACTGAATTCCCGGGGCAGGCCCCGCAGGTCGTCGAGGATCAGGTAACCAACCCCCTCGCCCGCTCCCTCATGGCCGTGCCCGACGCACGCGACGTGCGCGGCTACAGCATGTTCGGGGTGAGCTTTGTCTACATCCTTTTTGAAGACAACACCGACCTGTACTGGGCGCGGGCGCGCGTCCTTGAGCAATTGAGCACTGTCGCGCCGCGCCTTCCCTCCGCCGCGCGGCCCCAGCTCGGACCCGACGCCACCGGCGTGGGATGGATTTTTCAATACGTCCTCACCTCCGGCCTGTATTCGCCGGAATACCCGAACGGCTTTTGGCACGACCCGGAGACGGACACATGGCACACGGACCTCGATGGCCTTTCCTCCGCCGAGCGCGCACGCCTCACCCGCGTGCGCGCCTTTCCCGCCTACGGCGAGCGAAGGGAGTGCCCGGTGTCCGGAGTGCCCCTGCGCGACGCCGATATCGACATCAGCGAACTGCGTGCGCTCCAGGACTGGTTTCTGCGCTACGAACTCACGGCCGTCTCCGGCGTGAGCGAGATCGCCACCGTCGGTGGCTACGAAAAGCAATACCAAGTGACCGTCGACCCGGCGGCCCTCCTTGCCTACGGCCTGACCTTCGGCGAGGTGGCGCAGGCCATCCGGCTGTCCAACGCCGAGACGGGCGGGCGCTCCCTCGAGATCAGCGAAACCCAATACATGGTGCGCGGCCGCGGCTACCTCGGCACCCTCGACGACGACGTCCTCGCCGGTGTGTCCGAAGATGCGGTGGCCACGATGCGCCTGCGCGCGGCACAGGTGCGCGCCGACCTCGAAGCCGTGCCGCTGGGCGTAGGCGACGGCGGGGCCCCCGTGCTCCTCGGAGAGGTTGCGACAATCCGCCTCGGCCCGGAAATCCGCCAAGGCATCGTCGACTGGAACGGCGAAGGCGAAGCCGTCGGCGGCATCGTCGTCATGCGGTTCGGCGAGAACGCGCGCGACACCATTGCACGGGTGAAAGACCGTCTTGCCGACCTTGAAACGGCGCTCCCGCCGGGCGTAGCCATCGAGGTGGGCTACGACCGCTCCGACCTTATCGACCGCTCCATCGCCACGCTGCGCAACACTCTTCTCAAAGAGATGATGGCGGTCGGACTGGTCATGATCCTCTTTCTCCTGCACGTGCGTTCCGCGCTCGTCGCCGGGCTTGTCCTGCCCACCGCCGTGCTCGTCAGCCTCACGGCGATGTATTTTCTCGGGATCAACGCCAACATCATGAGCCTCGGGGGCATCGCCATTGCCATCGGTGTGATGGTCGATTGCTCGATCATCATGGTGGAGAACGCCCACAAGCACATGGAGGCGGAGAAATCCGCTGTTGCAGCGGGAGCGAAACCGAGGCCGCAGGCGCTCGTCATCTCGGAGGCCGCGCGGGAAGTCGGCCCCACCCTGTTCTTCAGCCTCCTCGTTATCACCATCAGTTTTCTTCCGATTTTCATCCTCGGCGAACAATCGGGCCGCCTCTTCAAGCCCCTGGCCTACACGAAAACTTTCGCCATGGCGGCGGCCTCGCTCCTCGCCGTCACCCTCACGCCCGTGCTCATGGTCTACTTTGTGAAGGAGCGGGTTCTGCCCGAAACATGGTCGACCGCGCGGCGCTGGGGTTTGCCGTTTCTCGCCGCCGGGCTGCCCGCCGCCGCGCTCGCCGTCGCCCCGCTGGGCGGGTTCGAGCCATGGCGCATGTGGATCGTGGCGGGCTGGATCGCGATGATCCTCGTGCTCCTTCTGCCGCAGTCCATCCCGCAGGAAGACCGCAATCCCGTGACGCGATTCCTCGAGTGGATCTACACACCTGTATTGGCTCTTTCCATACGTTTCCGCATTCCGCTCCTCCTCGCCGCCGTCGCCGCCGTGGTCATCACCGCTCTGTGGCCGCTGCGCCAGCTCGGCACGGAGTTCATGCCGCCGCTCGAAGAAGGCGACCTCCTCTACATGCCGACGACCGTTGAACCCGGGCTGAGCATGACCAAGGCCCTCGAACTCCTGCAGCAAACGGACAAGATCATCGCCGCCTTCCCCGAAGTGAAAGCCGTCAAGGGCAAGATCGGACGCGCCGAGAGCGCGACCGACCCCGCCCCGCTCAACATGATCGAGACGACGATCACGCTGCACCGCGACCCAAAGAAGTGGCGGCATGTGCCGCAGCCCCGTTTCTTCAGCGACTGGCCGGGCTGGGCGCGGTGGCTCCCGTCAAAGGTCTTTGCCGAGTCCCGCCCCATCACCGTCGACGAGCTGATCTACGGCTTCGACCTGCCGGACGGCGGGCGCGTGCCGGGGCTCGACTCCGCCGCGCAGATTCCGGGCCTCGCCAACTCGTGGACGATGCCCATCCGCACGCGCATCGACATGCTTTCGACGGGCTTCCGCACGCCCGTCGGCATAAAGTTCATGGGGCCCGACCTCGGCACGCTCGCCCGCCTCGCCAACGAGGCGGAGCAAGTCATCTCCACCGATCCGTTCCTCAGCGGACACACGAGCAGCGCCTACGCGGAGCGCACGGAAGGCGGCAAATACCTCGATATAACGCCCGACCGCCTCGCCCTCGCGCGCTACAACCTGTCCGTCGCGGCCTTTCAGGAGACCGTCGCCGGGGCTGTCGGCGGCCTGTCCGTGACAGAGACGGTCGAAGGCCTCGAACGCTACACCGTCAACCTTCGCTACCCGCGCGAGTGGCGCGACAACCTGCCCATGCTGCGGCAGGTCCTCGTCGCGACGCCCGCCGGGCCGCAGGTGCCGCTCGGTGAACTGGCGGAGCTGCGCCTGACCGAAGGACCCCCCATGATCCGCAGTGAAAACGCGCGCCCCACCGCATGGGTTTACATCGACATCACCGACATCGACGTGGGCACGTATGTCGAAGAGGCGCGGCGAGTGGTCGCGCGCGACGTCGAACTGCCGCCGGGTTATTCGCTCGTCTGGTCGGGACAGTTTGAATACATCCAGTCCGCCCGGCAGCAGTTCATGGTCGCCATTCCCCTCACGCTCGTCGGGATCGTGCTCCTCCTCTACCTCGCGACCCGCAGCTGGGCGCGGGTCGGCCTCATTTTCGTAACGCTCAGTTTCAGCGTCATCGGGGCTATATGGTTTCTCTGGCTCCTCGACTACAATATGTCCGTCGCTGTCGTCGTGGGCATCATCGCCCTCCTCGGCCTGGACGCGGAAACGAGCCTCATTATGCTCCTTTACCTGGATACCAGCTACAAGCGGTTCAAGAAAGAGGGGAAGCTCGTCGACCGCGACGCCCTCTGGCGGGCCGTCCACCACGGCGCCGTGCAGCGCATCCGCCCGAAAACGATGACGGTCCTTACCACCATTGCGGGGCTCATGCCGCTCATGTTCGCCACCGGCGCGGGAGCCGACACCATGAGCCGCCTTGCCGCACCCATGATCGGCGGCCTCGTCACCAGCTTCCTCCTCGAACTCATCATCTACCCGGCGGTCTATTACCAGGCGCGCCTCCGCGAAATCCGGCGGGTGTGACTTCCAGCGGAACGGGATCGCAAATGCGGTCGCCGAGGCGGTCGCTCCAGCAGGTGCCGAGGAGACACCAGCGGCCCCGGTGGCACACGGCCTCGCAGGCGTAGGGGCCGCCGGGGATATCCGCGGGGAGGACGCGGGCGTCGCCCGTGAAGGTGTAGGGGCCTTCGAGAACGGGCGCGGTCAGGCAGAAAGTGGTGTTGGCGTTGAGTCCGGCGGGTTGGCGGGCGTTGAAGGCCGGGCTCTGCAGGAGGAAAAACATGGATACCAACAAGACCCATCGGTCCCCGATCCGATAGAGCTTGGGGCATTCAAGGTCGGTGCCGAGAGGCGGGAGGTTGAGGGGCGGGAGAAACTCCCAATTCTCCAGATCGCGGGTGCGCATGTGGGCGACGACACCGTCGGCGTCGTCCGGGAGCGTATCGTCGGCGGCTGTCATCAATTGGTGCAGCCAGCCGTCGTGTTCGAAGAGGAATGGATCGCGCCAGCGGGGATTCTTGAAGGGCTTGCTGCCGCGGCGGCCATAGCCGCTGCCGTGCAGATCGCAGCCGGGCACCGGCAGTTCCCGCCACACCGCGAGGTCGTCCGACTCCGCATAGATCACCCGCGGGTTGGGTGTGTTGTGGTTGGCGAGAAAGCCCATGACATAGCGTCCGCCAAAGCGCGCCACGGAACCGGTGGAGAGGCAGGATCGCGCCGGATTCGCCGGATCGGAATGGAATAGATCGCCGTGATCGGTCCAATGGAAGAGGTTGTCGCTGGTCGCATGACCGATGCTCCAGCGCGTGTGGCGCTCGACGGATGTCGGACAATTGAGAAAAAAGAGGTGAACCTGCCCGCCCTCAACACAGGTCCAGATGTCTCCGAGATGATGTCCCGCCCGCGCAAACATTGATTGTAGCCTCTGTGTCGATACGCGAATTATTCCGCCTCGGCATCTGTCGTTTCCGGAGCGCTCGGGGTGAGAAAGGCGTTCCAGTCTGCTTGGAGCAGATCGTGCGTTCCCTCGCGCCGGTGAAAGCGGAGGATGCCACCGACGGGGACGGCGTCGGGCGCGGGCATCCGCTCGGGTAGATCAGGCGCGATGCCATGGAGGGCGTAGACCTTGGCCGCTTCGCGGAGAGCGAGAAACTCTCCGCGCGGGTCGGCCCAGAGGTCCTCGCGGGCGGCGCCGAGGTGGAGCGGGCGCGGGGCGATGAGCGCGAGCAGTTGGTGTTGGTCGACGGGCAGGTCATCCTCCCGGTCGGCGTAGACCGCGAGGCGGGGGGCGAACCAATAAGGGAAGTTGCGCGTGATGATGGCGACGGTTTCGCCGAAGCGGCGGCGGCTGAGCGCCGCGCCCATGCAGCCGGTGTTGTTCGCAAAGACGGCGGCAAAACGGGTGTCCTGCGCGGCAGCCCAGAGCGCGGCCTTGCCGAGGCGCGAGTGACCGGCAACGACGAGGCGGGAGGCGTCGATCTCCGGGAGCGTCCCGAGATAATCCGCGATACGCGAGAGGGACCAGGCCCATGCGCCGATAGCCCCCATTTTTTCGTCGCCCGCATTATCGGGAAAGAGAGAGAGGATGCCGTCGGAAAAGTGGGCGTGTGTGTCGGGTGCGATCTCGCCGCGGAACGCGGTGGCGACGGCGTAGCCGCGGTCGACGAGGTCTTCAAGGTTCCAGCGGTGGGCGTGGGAGCCGCGCTCCTTCGACTCCATGCCGCGGACCGGCGTGGGACAACGGATGGCAACCTCAGCGTCAACGGTGTGGTTGCCCCAGAAATTGAGTGCGGCAATTGCGGGGACGGGGGATGCCCGCCGGGCGGGCACCACGACAAGAACATCAAACGAGGCGGTCTCATCGCGGCGGGAAAACCGGAGCCGGGCTTGGCGGAGGAGTGCCTTTCCATCGAAGATCTCGTGGGTGCTCACGTCCGCGACCGAAAGGTGGATTGCCTCCGCCGGCGGCGTGGAGGAGTCGGCGTCGGCGCAGCCGGATGCCGGAAACCAGACGGGGGCACGGGGCGTGCGACCGTAGACGTGGGTCTCGAAAGTCTTCAGCAGGGCGGGACGGGCGAATCGCTCCCAATCGTGCGCGGTGGTGAGGGCTCGACCGCAGGGAGTGCGCAAGACATCGGGCAAAACGTAGGCCGGAACCCGGCTCTCCTCGACGGTGAGGTCCGCATGCGAAGGCATGGCGGCAAGGGAAAGCGGGGCGCAGGTCATGAGCAAGCGGAGATTCATCTTCAGGAAATGGCGGACCCGTCGGCAGTTCGCGCCCCAATACGTGCGCGCAGGCGTTCGACGCGCGCGCGATAGTCTTCCACAGCCTGCTTGAAGCCGCTGCGCACGCGGGCGTGCGGTGAAGGCGAGCGCAGATCAAAGCGTCCGTGGTCGTCGGGCACACCTGACGTTTCAAGGAAGAAGCGGCAGAGGAGATCGCGCCAGCATTCGGCGTGCTCGATCTGCAGCGCCAGCTTTTCGTAGACATGGGCCCAGCGTTCGAGGTCGATGCACCCGTGCAAGCCGCGCCAGGTTTCCCGGAATCCGCGCACCGCTTCCACGCCCTCGAAACATCCGTCGTAAAGGGCCTGGATGAGGGTGCGCCCGTCGTGCATACGGTGCGTCCACGGCAGGTGATGAAAATAGAGCAGACACTCCGGCGGACACGTGGAGGTATCGGCAAAGACGGCGGCGTGCCCGGACGGATAGAGTCCGGCGTAGCCGCTTCCGGTGGCCGCCGTGCGGTCGCGTCCCAGCCCACTCCCGGTAATGCCCGCCGTCGCACGGTTGTCCCATGGATCGGGATCGAAATGATGCACCGCCTCGCACAGAAAGCCCAGGCCGAACGGGCTGCTGTATTGCGCGTAGGCGTCGTAGGAGCGGTCGAGGAGGGAGGCCACGGTTTCGGCGGGACCCGCGCCGAACAGCAACCGCGCGTATTCGCGGCTGACTTCTGCCGGAGCCAGGGTGGGATTCCACGCCAAACGGCCGTAGGCGTAGAGGTCCGCCCCGGAGAGGAGATGGCCAAACCAGTTGCGGGCATTGCAGGTGTTGGCCACCGCCGTGACCGCGCCCGGCAGGCAGCTCCCCGCGCGTCCGGCCACGATGTCGGCGAGGCAGCCTCCCCCGGCGCCCGGCGCCATCCCAAAGTTGAGGACCCGCGCCCAATACGGACCCGGCCATGCGAGGTGAATGTCTTGCCCGGTGTATTCGGGCGCGAGTTGAAACTCGAGGGCTAGCCGTGTGCGGGGCATTTTGCCAAAGAGGGCGTGCGGGGGTTCCCACACCTGAAAATCGGTCGCCGAGCATTTCACCTGTAGCACGACATTGTCATCGAACTGACCGTCGAGGTGCATGAATTCGTAGCTCGCGTGGTTCGCCCGGTCCCCCGCCGCGCGTTCGTTCGGGGTGCGCTCCGAGAGATCGCGCCCATAGACAAACGCCCGCCAAAAGAGTGTGCCCCCGTGGGGTGCCAGCGCCCGCGCGAGGCAGCGCGAGCCCTCCATATGGCTGCGCCCGTAGTCCCCCGGACCCGGCCGCCCCTCGCTGTCCGCCTTCACGACAAACCCTCCGAAGTCCGGAATGGCGGCGTAGAGGTCATCCACCGTTTCCACCCACCACGCGATGACCCGAGGATCGAGCGGATCCGCCGTGGGCAGGCCTCCCAATGTCACCGGCGAGGCGAAGTCGATGCTCACGCAGAGCCGGACCCCCCACTTGCGGAAGGTGTCCGCCAGCGCCTTCAAGCCCGGCAGCATGGCGGGATCAAGGATCTCCGGCGTGGCATTGACGTTATTGATACACAGGCCGTTCAACCCCAGCGAGGCAAGCATGCGGGCGTAATCGCGGTAGCGGGGATTCGGCCGCGTGAGATCCGTCCAGTCGAAGATCGTCTTCCCGCCCCGCACCCGCTCGATGCTGCCCATGACCGGATCCTCCACGAGGTTGTCCCAGTGGTTGAGCATGCGCTGCGGAATGTGCGGTGCGGACGCCACCGCCATGGCAGCCGGTTCGGTCCCGAGAGCAAGCTCCCGCAATGCTGCGAAGGTCCCGTAAAGAAGACCGCGCCCGGAACCCCCGGCAACCGTGAGCGCGCCGTCGTGGAGGATCCGGTACCCTTCATCGGGAAGCGATCCGTCGACGACAAACCGTACTCCCGCCCCGCGCGCGTCAGCTTGCAGGAACTCAACTGCCTGCCCTGTGAATCCACGGATCGCCCGCTCCCACTCATCCAAAGCAGAAAACACGCAGGGACCGTCGCCCGTGCACGAAACCCGCCGCAAGGAATCCAGTGCGGCCCGCCGCTCCGGGTCCTTGACCGGCGGATACCGCAGCCACGCCTCGTATCCCGACTCATCGGGCGGAAATTTCTCCGAACACATCTCCACCGACACAGCCGAATGCGTCCCGCTTCCTGTCTCAACGACCCCCGTGTGTTCCATGTGCCATCGGCGGACAGGATTCGGACCCCGGCCCGCCGCCACCATCCGCCCACCCCGCCCGCCACCCGCTACCCAACCGGACTTTGGCAGAAACATAGGGGCAGAAAAATAGCA
>SLLG01000170.1 GCA_007134215.1 Opitutales bacterium
ACCGCCGGCAGCATCATCCTCGCCGGCGTACTCCTCAAGACCGGGGCCTACGGCCTCATCCGCTTCGTCCTGCCGCTCTTTCCCGCCGAGGCCGCCGCCTTCGCTCCCGTCGCCATGGCGATGGGCGCGGCGGGCGTCCTCTACGGCGCCATGCTCGCTTTTGCCCAGACCGACCTCAAGCGCCTCATCGCCTGCTCCAGCGTAAGCCACATGGGCTTCGTCCTCCTCGGGGTCTTCGCGCTGAATGAGGCGGGCGTGCAGGGAACCGTCATGCAGCTCGTCTGCCACGGACTGAGCACGGGCGGGCTCTTCATCCTCGCCGGTATTCTCTACGAGCGCCTCCACACCCGCGATATGCGCGCGATGGGCGGTTTTTGGAGAAACGCGCCGCGCATGGGGGCCATGGCCCTCCTCTTCGCCATGGCGTCGCTCGGGCTGCCGGGGCTCGGCAATTTTGTCGCGGAATTCCTCATACTTTTCGGCACGTTCGTTGTCTCTCCGGCCGCCGCCGCTGCCGCCGCGCTCGGCCTTCTCGGCGCCGCGCTCTATTCCCTGCGTTTCTTTCAGGATGTCTTCCAGGGCAATGCCCCGGATGAAGGCGCTCCCGGTGCGAAGCTGACGGACCTTGTCCCGCGCGAAGCCATCGTCCTCGCCGTCCTTGCCGCCGGCCTCGTCTTCCTCGGGCTCTATCCGCGCCCGGTCCTCGATCTTTCCGCCGACACCAGTGCCGGGGCCATCGCGCCGCAGACGACGCGGATAACGTCACCGGAGACCACGCCATGACCGCAACCGATCTCCAGGCCATCCTCCCGCTCATCGTCCTCGGCACGGCCTCACTCGTGCTCCTGCTGCTGCTTGCTTTCCACCGCAACCAGACGGTGACCGCGCTGGCCACGGGCGGTTCACTCATCGCCGCCCTCGCGACACTGCCCTCCGCCGCGTCCACGGCACCCTACATTCAGGAGCCGCTCTTTGTTGTCGACGGCTTCGGGCTCTTTTTTGTCGCCCTCAGTCTGCTCGGCGGCCTTGCCGTCGTCGTCCTCTCGCACAGTTACCTCGGCAAATACCGCATGGAACGGGGCGAGTTCTACGTCCTCCTCGTCCTCGCCGTCCTCGGCGCGTGTGTCGCCGCCCTGTCGCGGCACTTCATATCCCTGTTTCTCGGCATCGAGCTGCTCTCGGTCTCGCTGTATGTGATGATCGGGTACGTCTTCACAAAGGCGCGCGCGCTGGAGGCGTCGGTGAAATACCTCTTTCTCTCCGCCGCCGCCTCGGCGTTTCTCCTCTTCGGCATGGCGCTGGTCTACGCGGGCACCGGCAGCATGGTCTTCGCCGCGGGTCCACCGCTTCTGTCGGGTGGGCCTCCGGGGGCGACACTCTACACCGTCGCCGGCACCGGCCTCCTGCTCGCGGGGATCGCCTTCAAGCTGTCCCTCGCCCCCTTCCATCTCTGGACGCCCGACGTCTACCAAGGCGCGCCCGCGCCCGTCGCCGCGTTCCTTGCCACCGTCGGCAAGGCCTCGCTCATGGCCGTGCTCGTGCGGTTCTTCGCCGACGGCTTCAGCACCGAAACCGCCACCCTCGCCACCGTGCTCATCGTGCTCGCCGCCGCCTCCATGGCTGTCGGCAATCTCCTCGCCCTCCTGCAATCCAACCTCAAGCGCCTCCTTGCGTATTCCTCCGTCGCGCACGCGGGATACATGATGGTCGCCTTTATCGCCGGGGGCGACGCCGGCCGCGAAGCCCTCGCCTTCTATATCGCCGCCTATTTCGCCGCCGCCCTCGGCGCTTTCGGCGTCATCGGCTACCTCAGCCCCGCCGACGACGAGCGCGACGACATCGGCCGCTACCGGGGACTCTTCCGCACACGGCCCGCGCCCGCCGCCGCCCTCGCGCTCATGCTTTTCTCGCTTATCGGACTGCCGCTGACCGCCGGGTTTTTCGCCAAGCTCTTCGTTCTCTCCGCCGGGGCCGGAGCGGAACAATGGTTCCTTGTCCTCTGGCTCGTCGCCAACAGCGCCGTCGGCCTCTACTACTACCTGCGCGTCGTCACCACGATGTGCGGACAACCCGGCGGCACCGCGGAGACGGACGCCGCGCACGAAGCCCCGCCGCCCCACGCCCTCAGCGTGGGCATTCTCCTCGGTATCCTCGCCGCCTCCGTTATTTGGGCTGGCCTCATGCCGCAAATTCCACTCGAATGGATCTCGGATTTGTCCTTCTCCTCACTTCCCTAGGCCGCGATGCCCGCAAACCGAAACCGCCAACCCTAAACCCCGCCCGCGCCTCCGCGCCGCGGGCCGCATACCATGGAAACAAAAACACCTGTCTCCGCCATTCTCGACCACAAAGGTCCAAGTGTTCACAACATACAACCCGACGCCTCGGTGCTCGACGCCGTGCACCTCATGAACGAGAAGAAAGTCGGTTCCCTTCTCGTCATCGAGAACGGAAAATCCATCGGCATCTTCACCGAGCGCGACGTCCTCGTCCGCATCGTCGACGCCCGCCGCGACCCGGCGGCGACCACCGTGCGCGACGTCATGACCGCCAACCCCATCGTAATCAAGCCCTCCGTCACGATCGAGGAAGCCATGCGCATCGTCACCGAGAAACGCCGCCGCCACCTCCCCGTCATCAACGAAGCCGGCGAACTCCTCGGCCTCATCTCCATCGGCGACCTCATGCGCTGGATCGTCCGCGAACAAGACACCTACGTCGACCACCTCCTCGACTACATCCACGGCCGCTACCCCGGCTGACGACCGAGACCTAGTCGCCTGTGACCTAACTTTTTTCGCACCGAAGTCCGGTTGTCCGGGTGAATCATCCCCGGGGGCTGAAAGCTCACCGACGCGCCCTCTGTTGAAGTCGGCGCGCGAGACCTCGGCAGGCCCCTGCAAGCGGGCGATGAATCAGCCCGCCTACACTCTCAACCCGAAGATCTTCGTTTCTTTATACCAGTCGAGAAGCACCTTCGGGAATATCCCCGCTCCACAGGTTTGCCACCGCAAAGGCGGCGGTGCCCGCCGCATTTCGAGGCGCTTCGCGCTACCAATCAGCGGGCGCGCCCGCCGTGGGGCGAAAGGCCGTTGAACCTTCACCGTCGGTCGACGGAGGCGTGGCTCCGTCGCTACCGCAGTATCCGCCAGATCCAAACGGCCATGGCGGCGGCAAGGGCGAGGAGGAGGATGCCCACGATCCGGTCGACGCGCGGCACGGTTTCGCCGGGAAAGTCCCGCAGCGAAAGGGTGCGGCCCCACCGCACGTCCATGCTTCCACCGTTCCGTGCACGGGTCGATTCCATGCGCACTCGGAACCAACGGGCATCGGTCGGAGAAAAATCAATACGGTCGCGCCGGAAGTCGTAGCGGGACGACAGATCGAAAAAGAGACCTTCGGCCTGCGGTGTCCATGCTTCGCCGTCGGCGGACGATTCGACGGTCACGCGGCGCTGAAAATCGCACGACCGCGTCTCAAAGCGCAGCGCGTTGAGGGGTACGGCACCGGCGTCCGCACGGAGGACGAGCGTTTCACCGCCGTCGCTCTCCGAATAGTCGACGATCTCCATGGCCACCCGCCGCTCCACCCGCTCCGCACCCGATTGGCGCGCGGGTACCGCGCCTGCCTCCCCCGCGGGACGCCGGGGTACAGGCAGGCGCATCCGGCCGCGGAAACACTCAGCCCGTTGTCCGCAGGCCGCCGGCGATGGCGTTGATGGTGAGGAGCACGTCCTGGAGGAGCCCTTCCTTTTTCGCGGGGTCATCGCAGGCCCGCCAGCGGGCGAGGAGGTCGATCTGCCGCAGGTGGAGAGGACGCAGCGCCTCCGCCCGCGGACGAAGCGTCTTCTCGAGGCGGGGGCGGCGCTTTGCGCGGGACCGTCCGAGGAGATCGCCCACGGCGCGGCGCGTGCGCCCGTGCTCCGCGAAGATGCGGTCGAGCACCGCCGTGCGAGCCGCCCCGTCACCGACAAGAGCGGCGTAGCGCTCCATGATTCCGCGGTCCGAGCTGAGCAGGGCCGTCTCCACGTTGGTGAGGACATAGCGGAGGAAGGGCCATTCGTCGATGGCACCGTCGAGCGATTCCCATGTCGCGGGGTCGTCGGCGCGCAGCGCTTCGAGCGCCCCGCCCACGCCGAACCAGCCGGGCAGGAAAAACCGGCACTGCGACCAACTGAAGACCCACGGAATGGCGCGAAGGTCGGCCAGCGTGCGCGCCCCCGTGCGGCGGGACGGACGCGAGCCGATGCGGCTCATCTCGAGGGCGTCGATGGGCGTGGCCTCGCGGAAGAACGTCATGAACTCCGGCATCTCGAGGAGGTCGCGGTAGACGCGGCGGCTGGCCGCGGCGAGGTCTTCCATGACTGCTTCGAGCGGATGTGCGCGCGCCTCCGCGCCAAGGTGAGCGAGCGAGTAATAAAAGGTTCCCGCGACGAGGAGGTCGAGGTTGTAGCTGGCCGTGAGGAGGTTCGCATATTTCTGCGCGATGACTTCGCCCTGCTCCGTAAGACGCAGGTCGAAGGCCGCCGATTCGGACGGCAGGGCCTCGAGGAAGCGGTGCGTCGGCCCCGCCCCGCGGCTGACCGTGCCGCCCCGGCCGTGGAAAAAACGGATACGCACGCCGCGCTCCGCCGCCACCCCGGCTACAGCCCGCTGCGCCTTGAGGAGCGACCACTGCGCGGCGAGAATACCGCTGTCTTTGTTGCTGTCGCTGTAGCCGATCATGACCTGCTGGTAATAATCGTCGAGTCGCTCCATGCCCTTGGCCGGCGGCGGAAGGTCGCGGCCCTTTTTCACCATCTTCCCGTGGCGGCGGCGGAACCACGCGAGCGAACGCCGGGTGACCGGGTGATCGAGAAAGGCGGCGAGAATGCCCGGCCCCGCCTCGAGGTCGTCGATCGTCTCGAGGAGCGGCGCCACCGGCACGGTGCACACGGTGCCCTCGTCGATTTCCGCGAAGAGTCCGGCCTCGCGCGCAAGAAAATAGACCCCGAGCAGATCGGACAACGAACGGGTCATACTGAGGATGACCGACCCGATACCCTCCTCCCCGTGGTGGGCGCGCTGCAGGGCAAACTCGCGCAGCGCGCCGACCGCCGCGAGGGCTTCACGGTCGGTCAGTTCGGCGGCGTTGAGGAGCGGTTGCGCGGTGGCGAGCTGCTCGTTGAAGAAGGCCACGCGCCGCGCTTCGTCCCACTGCCCGAAATCCGCGTCTTTCCAGCCCGCCGTGCGCAGGATTTGACCGATCGCCGTCTCGTGCAACCCGCTGTTCTGCCGGACATCGAGCGCTGCAAGATGAAATCCGAAGACCTCCGCCGCGCGCAGGAGCGGATCGATGTCGGCCTGCGCAATGTGCGCGGCCCCCGCCTCGCACAGGCACTCCCGCACCTCCCGCAGGTCGCGCGTGTATTGGTAGGCGAAACGGTAGTAGCGCTCGCTCAGGGGAGCCGCCGCAGCCTCTTCGCCGTCCGCCGGCGGCATGCGCATCAGGATGAGCGAAAGCACCTGCCGCCATGGCTCGCCGGGATTGCGCGCGCGCACTTCCTCAAGCGCGGGCGCGCCCACCAACCCGCCGAGCGCCTCGATCTTGCGCGCGAGCGACGGCGGCTCCGGACGCAAAAGCGAACTCAGACTCAGCTTTGCCCGCGCCTTGGTGAGAAGCGTCCGCTGCAGGGCGAGCGCCTGCCCGCGCAGTTCCGCAAGCGTCTCCCGCGTGACCGCCGGGGTGACAAGCGGATGCCCGTCGCGGTCGCCCCCCACCCACGTGCCGAAACGCAGGCGCGGGAGCACCGCCGGGTCCGCCACTAGCGCGGGATCGAGCCCCGCCGCCTCCCACGCCGCGCGCAGGTGCGCGTCGGTACGCCGCAGCGCGTCCGGAAAGACATGCACGAGATAGTGCAGGAGGGCAGCCCGCTCGGACGCCACCGTCGGTTTCTCGAGCAGCGTTTCGCCCGTGCGCCAGAGCCGTTCGAGGGCGTTGCGCACCTGCCGGTCGATCTCCCGCTGCTCCGAGGGCGTCCACATCGTGTTCTCCCGCTGCACGAGCGAGAGGTAGAGCCCGCGGTGGTGCTCCAGCACCGTTACTCGCTTCGACTCCGTGGGATGCGCCGTGAGCACCGGCTCCACCCGCACGTGCGGAAGCGCCGCGGCCAGTTGCTCCGCCGTCCAGCCCGCTTCCTTCAACTGCCGCAGATAGAAACCCCAGAGGCCCGGCTCGACGAGCATGCCCTCGTGCCGTTCGCCGTGGCGCCGCATCTGGTTGGCGACGTTCTCCTCCACCATGTTGAGGAGTTGAAAGGAGATCGAGTACGCCTGCGCCGTCGCGTTGTCCGGCACCGCCGCCGACTCCGGCACCGGCTCGCCGTGCCACGGCAGGGCCTCCGCCACCGCGCCGTCCCCGACATCCTCAAGGACCTCCGCGAAGGTCTCCATGAGGAAATCCAGGTCACGGTCGATCTTTGCAAATCCAAGGCGAATCCGCTCTCCCGCCGCGTCTTTCGTCTTTCTCGAATCCATACCGCCCAAGCCACTCCATCCCGCCTCCGAAGTCAACACGGTCCACGGCCCAGCGGGCACCCGGTTAAACCCGGACATCGTGCGGGCGCAAGCGGGTGTGATCACGGATTTTGTCAACAACACGCAGATAATCTCTGGTCCCAACTTCAAAAGAGGCCCTTCTGTTGTCAGCCGGTTTTCCTGTCCGCCATCTTTTCCAACAAAGCGCAACGAGCGACAGTGGAAGCCGAATGGGGCGACTGAAGAATCGCAGGGACCGTGACTGAAGGTGTCACGCCGACGGGCGGCGGCCATGAAACCCGCGGTCAATGTCCACCGTTTCGGTCAGAAAAGCCGCACGCAACGCCTTCGGCGTAAGGCGGAATGAATGGCAATATTCCATGCTTGGCCCAGAGGCCAACGCTTCGCTTCTGTGCGGAGCATAGGCTTTACTGCCCGGGGCCGACTTCGATAGCACCCATGTCGGGAGCGGAACCGAGGAACGGCCAGCCGGGGCCGAGGTCGACGCCCCCGTCGATCATGAACGTGCCGGCGCGGGGGCGCAGCAGGTCGATGTCGGGGAGCGAGCCGTCGGGTTTGCGCGGGCTCTTGGCGAGGGAGGTGTCGGTGCTGACGAGCATGTCGACAGTGGCAAAGCCGACCTGCCAGCTGTTGCCGCCCTCTTCGCGGCCCGGAGGCAGCTGGTGGGAGCCGGGGAGGACCGAAAGGTTGTTGTAGAAGACGTGGCGTTTGCCACTTTCCTGTGGGTTGTTGGGGAAGACGAAGTTGCGCCCGTTGTTGTAGGCGGTGTTGTGGATGAGGGTGAGCGCACCGGTGTTGTTGTTGTGGTCGAAACCCTTGGCGTTGTTGTTTGCACCGAAATTATCGAAAGCCATGCAGCGGATGACGATGTGGTCACCCGGCAAATTGTCTCCGCCGAGTTTGAAACCGTTGCCCCCGCCTTTGAAGTCCGCGGGATTGCCGAAAACGGAGGCATCGCCGTTGCCGAAGGCCCAGCTCCGCTCCACAGTGATTGTGTTCTGCGCGCGCCAGAAGTCGAAGCCGTCGTCAGAGTTTTCCCATGCACGGCAGCCGTAGAACCGGTTGCCGGGGCCGAGGTTGTCGAACTTCGCGCCGAAGCCGTCGGCATTGTTGCCCACGACTCCGCCGGGGTTGAAGTTGTGGTAGCTGTCGCAGTTGAGGATGAGGTTGTGGGAGGCGCTGCCCGCCATGTGGATGCCCGTGTCGCGGTTTTCGTAGGCGACGATACGTTCGAGGCGGTTGTGGCTGCCGTCCATGCGGATGCCGTTGTGGCCCGCGCGGCGCACGTGGATGCCGACAACGCGCCAGTGGTTGGCATTGAGGCGGATGCCGATGTTGCCGCTGGCGGTGGACTGGGCCGAAAAATCCAAGACCGGTGTCTCGCCCGGGTAGTTGATGACCGTGACCGGCATCTCCACCGTGCCGTTGCGGTTCGTACCGATGCTGATGGTGCTGTTGTGGTTGTAGACGCCCCCGCGCAGGACGATGACGTCGCCGGGTTGCGACACGTTCACGGCGTGGTTGAGGGTGGCGAAAGGGGCTTCCTCCGTGCCGGCGTTTGCATTGCTGCCGTCGGTGGCGACAAAGTGCGTGCGCTCGCCCGCGGGAATGACGTCGTGGGGCGTCAGCTCCGGGCCGGCCGTGAAGCGGTCGATGAGGGCTTCCTCCGGCAGTTCCGCCCAGCGCGCCCATGCGTCGAGGTCGACAATGCGCAGCCAGTCGAACGTGTCGGCGGAAAGCCAGAAGAAGAACCCGCCGTGCGCAAAGGCGTAGCCGTACATAGATTCAAGCGAGTCCGACTCCCGCGTAAACCACGCCCAGTCGGCCATGTCGTGGATGTAAACCCACGGGAAAAATTCGTCGTAGATCCAGCCAAGGTCCGTCAGGCGGTTGCCGCTTTCGTCCGCCTCAGCGATATCCATCCACGGGCTGTCACGGAACTCCGGCGGATCGGGCAAATCCAGCTCGCCGAAGAACTCCACCTTGAAATTCAGCATCGTAATCGAATCCGCCGTGCGTGTTTCGTTGTCGGGGCGGAAGGCAAAGGCGTCGAAGCCCGGCACCGGGTCCGGGTCCTCGCCGGAGATGGACACGCTCCAGCCCTCCGGCCCGTCGATGGAAATGGTGATCCGGCCCGTCTCCTCCAGCCGCTCGTAGAGAAAGACCATCGTGTACGTCTCCCCGGAAAGGATGCCGGTCTCCCCTTCGATGCCGCCGCCGTTGCCGAGGGCGTCGCTGTAAAGACCGCTGCCCGGTACCGAGCCCATGAGGTTGCCGTTGTTCGCGTGCCCCGGGTCGTCGCCCATGCGCCGCCGCACCTCCAGCGGGTTGTTGATGCCCCACTCGGGCGAGAAATTCATGTTCAGGAGGTAGCCGGTGACCGCCGCCCCGTTGGCACCGCCCGAGGAATAGCCGTCCTCCTCCACACGCATGCCCTCACCGTAGTTGAAGAGACCGACACGGAAGCCGCGGTTCGGGTTCCCCGCGTTCACTCCCTCCGGCACAAAGACCGTCGTCACGCGCAGCCACTCCCCGGCCTCCACCGGCAGGGGCATGGAATCCGTGAAGTAGGTCAGCCACATGCGCGAGCTGCCCTCCATAATTCCTGTGACCGACCCTTCCGTCGCAATGAAGCGGTCGGCGCTCGTCGCACACCATGCCGAACGTTCCGGCAGGGCCTGCTCCGTGCGCACGCCCGTCGCCCATGTGTCGTCGAGCAGGATATGGAGTTCCGGCTCCGCCGGAAGCGTTGCGGGGAGGCAGAGCGCGGCGGCGCCGAAAACGGCGGCGACCACGCGAAGTTTGTTCGCAAGGGGATTCAGGTTACGTTTCATGGGATAAGGCCCGCAGGGGGCGGTTTGCATAGGGTTCAGGTGTCAGGGTTTAAGAGCGAAAACACGGATCACAGGAGCAGCCGGATACCGCTTCAATAATCCATATTTGGACTTAAATTTCACTTTTGGAAAAATAGGTCAAGCCGAAAAACACGGAAATACGTTCCGCGCGCGGTTACCTTTCGTCTGGAAGACGCCCGGAGCGCCCTGCCGCGGTTTTTTCCGAGGAATGTAAAACCGCGGACCGCCGCCCTCTGCCCCGGCCGCGGGGGCACCGGGTTCTACACGCAACCGGATTTTCAATCTTTTCTCAGATTCAGGGCTTGACAACGCGTTCGCATAAGTTCTAAGGTGAACATTTCTTTCAATTCTGAACTTTCCAGAAGGCAATGGTTCAGTCCTCTCCACCCGCTCCGCTCCACACTCCGAAAACCCGCCGTCCGCGGCGCCACCCTGCCGCACCCGCACTCTCTTGACCGGCCCGCCGGACCTTTCTCGCCGGCGTGCCGACCAAAACCCAAACAACAATACATCAGGTAACCCAACAATGAAAACATACATACTCCCACCCGTCATCCTCGCGTCCCTCGCGCTCGCCGCGCAGGGGCAGGTTCTCGTCAGCCACGACCTACGTGGCGACATGGACCGCACAAACCAAAATCTCCCGGATGAAGCCGCGTGGTGGAAAGGCGGCGGCAGCGCGATCCAACTCAACGAGAGCGCCGATGGCCTCGTCTGGCTGAACACCGGAGGCGGTTCGCGCATGCTTTCCACCAACTTCGTCGATAACGACGCGACAAGCACAAACACATTCAACTTCGACGGTTTGATCATGGTGACGGAATACACCTTCATCCCGTCGAATGTCGGCTCCGGCGGCCTCAATACAGGCAATCGGTTCTTCCTCGTGAACACCTCGAATGCCACAGGCGCGCGGTTCCTCGCCGACAACACTTCGACGGCAAACGGTCCGTCGGTGCAAAACCTCACCGGCTACGGGGTCAACTTCCAAGTCTCCACTGCCATGTCCGAGCAGGCCCTGACGATCCGCAAGGTGGATCCAACGCAAACGTCCACCTTCAGTAGCAATTCCAGCTTCACGACGGTACCAACCACCGTGGAGACGAGCGGCGACGGCAAAAGCATGGCCTCCGGCGAGCTGTACACCCTTCGTGTGGCACTCGACTATACCACGGTCGGTCTAGTGACGATCACGGCGGCGATTCGCGATCAGGCCGGCACCAATATCGCATCCGTCACGGCCACGGACTCCACAAGCGTGGTCACCGCTTTCGATGCCCTGATGTATCGGACCGGGGGTGACGCTGACGCCGGCGGATCGCACACCATCACGCATTGGGAGGTCACCGCCATCCCCGAGCCCTCCACCTACGCGGCTTTGCTGGGTCTGCTGGCGCTGGCTGTAGTGGTTGTGCGCTCGCGCCGCCAGTAAACGCGCCGAACGCAACCGAAATTTAACCCCGATCCGGGGGGCACGGACTGAATGGCAGTCCGCGCCCCCCGGTCTTTTGAATCGAGTTTGCGCAGGCTGACCGCGCTTCGTCGTAGCGCTCCGCGCGAAGACGCGAGCTTCAGCGAGGCACGGATGCGGCGGAACAAAACGCACGCCGAAGCCACGCTCGCTAAAGCTTCGCGCTACGACGCTACGGCATCCGCACCCCCGAAATCACACCCCTCCCTCACTGCGTTCCTTGCGCACCCTCCAGCACCTCCGCCTCGCCGCATTCGCGGCTTTCAGCGAGCAGCGCCAACCGCGCCAGTTCATGCGCCTCGTGGCGGAGTAATACGAACCCCGCGCAGCGCCCGCTCTTTTGCCGAGATCGCGCTCGTTCTCACGCTCGTCGTTCGGCGGGTCGGTGCGGATACGGCCACGGCGGGTGCCTCCCTCGGATTCCTCATTTGGGTAATCGTGGCCGCTGTCGGCCTCACAGGCCACATCGCCAGTGACGCGCAATTCGCCGCCTACGTGATCGACACCGGATACCAACTTCTCTATCTCACAGGCTCCGGTGCGCTGCTCGCGGCATGGCGAAAACAGCCGGCCTTCGTAGACCCCTCCTGACACCTTCCGGACACTGCCTCCGGGAATTGTATGCGAACCACTCAACGGTCTCAACGCGTGTATGGCTCGACGGCGCGGCGGTTCTCCGCGTCTTCCGCCACCCATGCGTTGCGCTCCGCTGTCTCCGGAAACAAATACACCGCGTAGCCGCCCCATCCGCCCCCGCAGTATTTCATGGCAAGCGCCGTCGCGCATTCCGGCAGGGGCACCATGCCTTCGGCCAGCTGGGTTTCATGGTAGAGCTTAATGCCCTCCGCAAGGCGCCCGATATCGGGTTGCAAAACACCCTCGCGGGCGATCCGCCCCGACTCCGCGATCCGGTCGAAGTCACGGTCGTTGTCGGCGACACCCGGAGTATCGTGGGATTTCCCCGTCCAGAGGAGGGCGAGGCGGCCCCCCAGCCAGTCGCCGTTGCGCTTGAAATCGAGCACTGGCTTCGGACCGCTGCGCCACACGCACAGGCCGGTCTCCGCGATGACGGCCGGATCCTGCCAGCCCACGCCGAGCGCCAGTTCGTCGTCGACACCGCTCTTGCCGTTGAGGAGCGCCCATGCGCCGCTGCCGCCGAGGCCGGAGTTGAGGTGGTAGTCCCACCGCTTGAGCGAAACCGTGGGCGAGACCGCGCAGTTGACGACAAACGATCCCGGGCGCGCAAAACGCGGCACGTCGAGCCAGCCGCCCGCGAAATCCACGCGCAGGGGCGCCTCGGCGGGTGCCTTGATCCACCGGACGATCTGCGTCGTGGAGATCGGCTCAAAGCTCGGCGGCGTCTTCGGCAGCTTGTGGTATTTGCAGCCGATCTGCTCGCAGAGGGCACGCTTCTCGTTTTCGTATTGGTCGTCCTCCGTCACGGCGAGTATCTGGGGGTGGACGCGCAGGAAGTGGTCGACGAAGTCGAGCCCGAGATCGGTGCCCTCGCCGATGACGACATCGTCGACCATGTCGAGCGCCTCGATGAGCGCGAGCTTGTGCTCGTCGGGCAGAGACGTGCGGCGCTGCTTGTGGTGCCACAGGACTTCCGCCGAGGCGAAACAAACCGTGAGGTGGTCGCCGAGCGCCCGCGCCTGCCTGAAAAACTCAAGGTGGCCCGCGTGCAGGATGTCATAACAACCGGATACAAAGACTTTGATCATGGGAACAGGTTTCTGGAAGGTGTGCGGAATCGTTGCTTCAAAAAGTGCCATGCGGCGCAGACAATTTGCAAGCGCCGGAAGTAGCGCCCCGCCTCACCATGCGCCGATGGATTCGATGTAGTCGCGGCTTCCGTCGCGCAGCCATGCGTCGAGCTGGGCGGGGTCCTTCAACTGGCGCCCGCGCGCGCGGGACACGCGGAGAAAAGCCGCGCGCACGTCGGGCAACGCGGTGAGATCGCCCCACAGGCGCTCGAACTGAAGGACGGGAAAGATATCCTCCTGCCCCCGCCCCCAGCGCTTCTTGACTTCCTTGAGCGTGAGGTATGCGGGCATGCGTGCGGCGGCGCGGCGCACCGCCAAGCGCACCCGACCGGCGTCGCCGAGGTCGCTGCGGGACAGCCCGAGGTGGGCGAGGTATTCATCAATCGATACCCATGTCGTGAGCGTGTTGTAGTAGCGCAGCTTGAACTCGTCTTCCTCGCGCGGCAGGGCCATGCCCTCGACGAGCCGGACGCGCCCGTCGATCCTCGCGAGCCCGCCGCCCTGGTCTTCGAAGCGGCGCGGAACCACTTCCACGCTCATGAGCGCTCCGCTGCACAAGTGCGCGCCGAGCGCGGCGGGGTCCGGTGCCGCGCCGAGGCAGTCGATATTGTGGACGAGCAGCGTCTTGAGCGTCGGCTGTTCTTCGAGAAGGCGCGCGAGGGTGCCGTTGAGGAGGAGATTCGGCACCTCGTACCAGTGCCCGACCGGATGCATGCACTGCAGCGGTGCGTTGTCGCGGTAGTCGCTGCCCTCCCCCACCGACTCCGCCCAGCGCATGAGGGCGCGGCGTCCGCTCAGCCGCATCTTGTGCGCCTGCTCGTCGAGCTGCTCCTGCGGCAGTTCCTCCCATGCGAAGCGGAGGTCGCGCAGCGTCGGCACAAACCGCAGGCCGACCGACCGGCCCTTCGACACCCACGGGCGGACAAACGAATCGCCCGCTCCCGTGCCCGTGCGCTCCAGCCATTCACTCACGGGCCGGTGCGTGAGGTAGCTTGTTGTGAAAACATGGGGCACGGGCGCACCGTGGTCCATGGCGGCGCGGCGCGACTTCGCCATGTGCACCTCGATGAAGTTGCGGTGACGCCCCGCGAACCGCGCGAAGGGATGCAGCGCCTTGACCACGCCGGCGCCCTGCGTCCAGCGCGAGCCCGCCCCCGCCGCGAGGGTGACGACGGCGACCTCGCCGTTGGCCATGGCCTCCCGCCCGCGCCGCAATTCTTCGCCGTCGCCCGCCAGGCCGATGAGGTCGCCGTCCTCCACGTCCTCGATCTGTGTCGCGCCGGGGAGACGGTTCTGCGCAAGTCCGACGGCCCCCGCAAGCAATTGGCGGCGAAGGGTCTCGTGCTGCCCGGGGTCGAATCCGTTCTCCGCAAGGAGCGCCTCGAGCGACCCCGGCGCGTCCGCGCCGTCCGTCCCGTGCGGTTCGTCGGGGAGAAGGTTCGTGAGGATGGCAAGATCGCCGGGCGCGGGCTGTCCGGGCACACGGATGCGGCCCGCGACGTGTTTCAGGTCCGCCGCCTCGTCGCCGCTGAGGTCGGCCACGCGCTTGCGCAGCAGTCCCGGCAAACGCAGCCGGTAGTAGGCGGCGGGCAGGCCTGCCGCGCCGCACCACGCCGCGCTCGATCCGTCTTCATTGATGGAAAAATCATACACCACCGGATCCATGGCGAAGGGGAGCGCTGTCTCGTAGTCCCGCTTGGTCTCGCGAAGGATCGCCGCGAGAGTGCCTTTCGCCGCCGCATGCTCGGAGGGATCGACGATGAAGCCCATGCCCCCGCCCGACATACCTCCGAGCATCCAGAAGCCCCAGAAAGCGTCCCCAAGGGCGTCTTTCGCCCGTTTGATGAGCGCTTCCGTAAAGGCGTTGGTCGCCCACGGGATGATCGTCGTGAGTGGACCGAAAAAGTGCCCCGTTGTCAGCTCGCCGAGCCTACGGATGTCTCCCGCGCGGAGGGCGTCGAGGATGCGGTCTGTCGCGGCGAGACTCTCCGCGCGGGCCGTCCACTCCGCGCCGCTGCGCAGGAGGTAGCGCTCCGTCACCATTTCGAGGATGGGCCCGACATTCTGGGCCATGCCGCCGTGCACGAGGATGAGGCTGTTCTCCAACGCCTGCCGCGCGCTGTCGGGAATCGATTCGCGGTCAAAGACGGTGTGCCGCGGCAGGAGTTTGCCCCGGCTCACGCCGTGCTCGGCGTCTCCCTGTTCGGCAAGGCAGCCCTCGATGAGTTTGATTCCCGGCCAGACGCCGCCGGAGTCCTGCCAGCCGCCGCCCGATCCGCCGAGCCATTCGCCGAGGATCGCCCGCGCCGCGACGATCCGCCGCACCGTCTCCGGCAGCGGCCCCGTCAGCTCCGGTGCCTGTCCCGTCGCGCGCATGCACACGGCGACCAGCGAGGCGAGGAGATTTGTCGATACAGCAAGGCGCGAACCCTTCGGAATGTTGTTCACGTTGCTCACCAGCTCGAACCCGAGCCCCGGACCGATGAGCCGCTCCAGAAGTGCCTCCAGCGGCTGCGGCGATCCCTCGACACCGGGCGGGACGAGGCCGGAGGCGATGACGGCCGCCTTGAGCAATCCGAGGTAGTCGCGTCCGAAGTCGAAAAGCTCCGCCAGTGACGAGACCTCCGCCTGCGCCTCGAGGTCGATACTCACGAGCCGGATCACCGGTCGGTCGATGAAGCGGAAGTACGCTTCCACGGGCGGGCGCGGACGCTCCCCGCCGTCGGCCGGGGCGAGGTTGATCGACACATTGAGCACGCGCGCGAACTCCGGCCGGTCCATGCCGAGAAAGAAGATATCGCTCCACGAACTGTGCGACAAATCCATGCGCACGGCCGTCGCCTCGCGCAGCACGGGGGCGGGCGCGCCATCCCTACCCCTCAACTCCGGACGCAGGCGCAGCGGGTAGGCCTCGGCGTGCCCCACCCGGAACATCCACTGGTTTCCCGGCACGGAGCGCACGGACAGCCGCACCTGGTCGGCGAGGAATTGCAGGGCCAGCCGCTCGTAGGCCGTCGCCAGCCCGCTCGCCAGCGTGTCGTTGCTCCGGGGATCGTCCTCCGCCTCGCGCAGGGCACGGATCGCCTCGCGGAAACGCCGCTGCATGAGCGCATCGTGCGCGGAGTACGGAATGCGCCCGTGCCTCTCCGTGAGTCCGCGACGCGGCAGGATGTACCGGTGCAGCGCCGCGAGGAAAATCAGCGCGCGCACCCGCTCGTAGAGGCTCTCCGCCGACCGCCAGAACGCCTCGAGGGCTTCGCAGCCGTCGAGCAGCGCACCCGCCTCCATCCCCTCCGCCACGTCGAAGAGGGATTGGTCGCGCACGGCGTCGTCGTCCGCGACAATCAATTCGACGAACGGGTGCAGGGAAACCGCAGTCTTCATCGCACCGGGGATTGGGTGTGCGCGAGGAGGCGGACGATGCGCGTGAGCACTTCGTCACGGTGAGGGCTCGCAAGGGCGAGCGCCATTTGCGCCATGAGCAGCCCGTGGCGCTCCTCGAGGTTGTAGCGGTGCCCTGCGATTTCGTAGGCGTAAAACGTCTCGGTCTCGGCGAGCCGGTCGAGCGCGGGCGTGAGGGCAAGCCCGTCTTTGCCGTCTGCCGCCGCGGTCTCCAATAGCTCGAAAATGCGCGGCGTGAGCACGTGCATCCCGAAGAAGCAAAGGTAGTGGCCGCTGCGCAGGCCCGGCACGAGCAGTTCCAGCTCAGCCTGCGTCGGCGTCGGCTTCTCCACGATCTTGCGGATGCGGAATAGCGCCCGGTCCCGGTCTTCCAGCACGCCCCCGATCGTGCCGTAAAGCCCGATCTCGCTCTCGTGCGTGGACTGCACCGCGGCCACGGGCGCCCGCTCGCGCTCCGCCACCGCGACCAACTGCGCCGCACAGGGCCGCGCCGGATCGTCGCTCACAAAAAGGTGGTCGCCCACCGACAACACGAACGGCGCGTCGCCCACAAACGCCTTCGCCCGCAGCACGGCGTCGCCGAAGCCACGCGGGTCCGTCTGCTCAATGAAGGTCACGCGGTCCGCCGCCGCCGCCATCGCCTCGCCGTAAAGCTCCGCTTGCCCCGGCGCCACGACAATGCCCACGCGCTCGATCCCCGCGTCCACCAGCTCCTTCAACTGGAGCGCAAGCGTGGCCTGGGGATAGCCCTCGCGGTCGATCATCGTCTGCAGGGGGAGGTGCGTGTGCCCGCGTTTCGCGGAGGTCAGGACAGCCGTGCGGATTTTCATGAACGCCATTTGTTTGCCACCCCCGGTATTCCAAGGCAAGCACGCCTTTTTGCATCCACTTTTCACCATTGCCCACGATCCGTTCAAGAACCCGGTGACCGGTGAATTCACGCACCGTACCGAGCGAACCCACCTGATGGAAGGGACCGGAAAGAGGCTTGCCCGCGCGGGCGGGGGCGTTTTCGCTCCGCGGGGAAGGATCACAGCCCATGCCCATCTACGTTTACGAAGTCTTACGGGAAGACGGAAGCGCCGGGGAGCGCTTCGAAGTCGCGCAGTCCATGACGGAGGCCGCGCTGCGGCAGCACCCTGAGACGGGCGCGCCGGTGCGGCGCGTGATCCAGGCACCGAATATCGCCTCGAAACATACGCCGGGGCAGACAGCCGCCCGCCTCGATAACCGCAACGTGGAAAAGGCGGGATTCACCAAATACGAGCGGGACAAGCTGACAGGGACCTACCACCGCGTGGCGGGCAAACAGGGGCCGGAGTCGTTCCGCAAGCCGCCGGAGTGAGCGCGGTGCGCTCCTTGCAGGCGCGTCGGCGGTCCACCGGCTGCCATAGCCGGCGGCCATCCTGGCGGCCGGTCCGGTCCGCAACGCGCGTGACCCGCGGCCCTGCGATCCCCCGCAAAACCGTCCACCAGTGCCGCTTTCCGCCACGGAGGGAAGCGGAAGCCGCCCGCGCCTACGCCGATTTCGCGGCAAGCAGCTTCTGCAGGAACTCCCGGCTCTCCGCGATAGAGCTACTGCGCTGCCGCGGGCTCATTTCGAGGACGAGGAGGTCGTTCTCACGGAAAAAGGAAGCAACCATATCCCAGTCGATGACGCCGGAGCCAAGGGGCTGGTGGTCGCGGCCCTCTTCGCTGACGTCGTGGAGGTGAAAGCCAAACTGGCGGGCGCGGTTGCCTTCGAGGAGGGCCGCGTGTTTCACGATGCCCATCCGTTCCTTGAGCTGGGCGTGCCCGGCGTCGTGCCAGTAGCCGAAGACATCGGGCTCCTCCAACTCCTGCAGGAGGAGCGGCATATCTTCGTCGAGGGGGAGTTCGACAAAGCCCTCGCGGTTCTCGACGGCCACGCGGATACCCCGCTCGCGGGCGGGCGCGGCGATGCGCCTGAAGTTTTCGACGAGACGGCGGCGCGGCGCCTTCATGCGCTTGCGGAACTTCGCGAGGGTCTTTTCGACAAAGGCCGCCGCCTTCGCCTTGGCCTCCGTCTTCTCCTCGTCGCCGGCGTCGCCCTCCGCCGCCTCGAGCAGGCGGTCCAGCTTCTTGTCGAAGTCGCGCAGGGCAAACCGCATCGACCCGGAGTGGATCACCATGAGGTCCGCCCCCACGCGCGCTCCGAAATCCAGCGTCTTGAGGGTATGCCGGTACCAGAGATCCTGCTCCTGCTTCCCGCGCGCCGTCGGTTCGTAGAGATTGGGGGCGGCCCCCATCACGCCGGTCGGCAGGGGACAGAAATTATGCACCGAAGCCACCCGCACGATCCCCTCCTCAAGAGCCTTGAGCACTCCCGGCACGAGCCCGATGCGGATACCGTGGGACAACTCGATGTGCTCGAAGCCGAGATCGGCCATCTCTGTCACCATCACGTAACCGTCTTCATGGCGGTGGGAGTTCCAGCAGCTCGACAGGGCGATCTTCATTGAATAAAGTGCGTGACAGGACGTGCGCCGGCAACCGTGCCCGCGGGCGCACACGGGCGGCAACGCTAAAACCGTTCCGGAGATACAAAAAAGCCTCGCCGCGGAAAACGGCAAGGCTTCGTCCGGAAAAGTGCGCGGCGCTCAGAGGTTTTCGTAACGCGCGCGCAGCATGGCCGAAAAAGCGGCCACCTTTTTCTTGCGGCGGCGTACCTCGCTCGGCTTCTCAAAATAGCGCTTGGCGCGGACGTCGCGGATGACGCCCTCGCGGTCGAGCTTCTTCTTCAATCGGCGCAGGGCGCGCTCCATAGGCTCGCCCTTGCGAATCTTCACTTCAACTGGCATAAGAGATCTTCGGGATTTGAATGCAAAAGGTTGAAAAAGGACCGTGCCGGTTGCCCGGTCAATCCTTTTTCTTCACTTTCCTTCACTGAACGAACTCTCTGGAACCGAATATGAAAACACCTTCCATTCTCCGGACCGTGCTTCCCGCCGCCGGATCCCTCGCCGCCGGCCTCGCTCTCGGGGTATGGTGGTCACCCCTCCCCGCGCCAGTCGCCGAAACATCCGCCGCGCCGCTCCTGCTGCATTTCGATCCGGAGATCCGCGCCGAACTCCGCTCTCTCAAGTCCGAGATTGCCCTCCTTGAGTCGGAAAACCGGCGCCTGCGCGATGATCTCATCGAGCGACGGGAGTACCCCTCGGCTCCGGTCGTGGATGTCACTCCGGAAGAAACACCGGCGGACGCGGTCCCGGAGTTGGACGACGCCGCCGTCGCCCTCGCACGCCGCATCCAGGACCGCATGGAGAGCCGCCGCGAAGCCCGTGTGGACGCGCTCGGTGAAATGCTTCAGCTTTCCGACGGACAACGCGACCAAGTGCGCGCGCTCCTCGCCCGGCGCACGGGTCCCGGCGGCTGGGGCATGGGAGGCGGCGAGCGCTTCGACATGGACGCCGCGATGGGCGAAATCCTCACCGATACTCAGTTCGAAACCTACCTCGAGCAATCGCAGGAGTCGATCTACGAACGCGCGGAGGCCGCCGCGTCCGCCGGTGTCTCGCGGTTCAGCGATTCCCTCGCCCTCTCCGCCGACCAACAGTCCGCCGCCTATGAGGCGCTCCACGTCCTCACGCAGGAAGCCCTCATCGCACGCGAAACCGGTGACGATTTCGTCTACACCGAAGCACTCCGCGAACGCTTCAGCGGCATTCTCACGCCCGAGCAAATGGAGAGCGCGGAAGCCATGCGCATTTTCGACCGCCCCCGCTTCGGCGGCGGCCGGGGACGCGGGTCGTTTTCGGGCGATCCATGACTCCGGCGCTCGACGCGGCCCTCACGGCTCCGGCAGTGACATGCCGATCTGCCAAAACGAGCCAGGCCCGCCTCCGAGCGGGATGGAGACTTCGAAAGACCCGGGGACCGGACTCGTGATCGTATACGGCGCCGGCGTCCAGTCGCCGCTCAAGGTCGGACCTTCATAGACCTGAAATTCGAGCATGCTGGCGTAGGGCTCGGGGAAATCGAACGTCACGACAACCAGTGAAGGATTCGAGTTGTCGATCTGAAGGACGGGGAGCGCAAGGCTGACTGCGGGCGCCGAGGCATAGCTCACCGGCAGGAACGGGTCCTTTCCGTCGAGATACTTCTGCAGGTAGGTGTACCCGTCTCCGGCGGCGTCTTCCCATGGATCGACGCCGGTTTCACCGAAAAACGCCTTCTCCCACTCATCGCCGATTAGATTGCCGTCGGTGTCTACACCGGTGCCGGTGGGCAGGAGCTGCACCGTCGCGACGGCGGCACCGCCAACTTCGATCACTTCCAGAGCGTCGCCCGCGCACGCCGTGAAGGGCGGGTCCGTGAAGACGTGAACGGAAAGCCGCGTTCCAGGCACAATCTCGAAGTTCGCGGGGAGCCGGAAAGCGCGCCCATCGCGGTTGAAGAGGCTGTAGAGCACGCCCGGGAGCCCGGCTTCCTGTACGACGAGGCATCCGGGATAATCCTGCGAGTCCGCACGGAATTCCACTTGCAGCCACTCCGTGCCGCGCGGGGACGGCGCGGCCATGGCGGCGGTGATTCCGGTGACAGCATCGGCGTAATCCGACAGTTCAAGCGAAGTAAACGGAGCCCCTGGAAGGTCGTTATGATCCTGCGTATAGGGCTCGGGCAGACTGCCGGTCGCGATGAACCGGCGCAGAACATCCACCGGCGGTTCGAGCGCACCGGGAAACTCGTTCCCATACGCCGCACTGATCCGGTAGACGTCCGTTGCCACCGTGCGGAGGGCCTCCGCACCGACGGAAGGTGAATTGCGCGCGAAATCGCGCATACTCTCAGCGGCGGCGGCAAGGTTGTAAGCTCCGTGGGTGTCGTCCCAGCGCGTGACCGCGCGCAGAGCTTCCTGCACAGCGGAAACGGCCCCTTCTGTCGACATGGTCATTGGACGCGCACCCTCACGGGTGCGGTAGGGGGTCAAAGTCAGAAAATCGGCATTGAAGGCGGGCGGGTTCCCCGCGTCCGGGACCGTCAAAGCGTAGTCGCCGACAAGTAAGCCGCGCTCGACAAAGCGCGCCTGCAACCACCGTTCAAAGAGCAGTGCGGCCACCGTCTCCGTGGCGTCGAGCGTCTCGGCAACCACCGGCGGCGGCTGCGCGGCATAAAACGCCTCTGCCCCCGCCTTCCATGCGGCAGCTTCGGCGGCGAGGCTCCCGCCGGTGTAGGCGCGCGTGTATTGCGGCTGTTCGATTCCAGCGAGCGGGAGCAGTCCGACCAACTCGCGCCCGACAGAACTCGGATCGGGCGCGGCGGGCAGGGGTCCGGCGAGCGCATAACCGGGACGCGTGGAAACAACAAAGAGGCCCGTGGCCTCGCCCGAAAGGCTGGCCAGGTAGGCGGACGGCTCGGCGAAGGGCGGATAGGTGCCGAGGCCTTCGTTTCGATCAACCGTAGCCGGGATGGGGTCCCTACCCTGCCCGGCGGGCGCTCCGCTGAGCGTGCGGGCAAAGATCTGGTTACCCCCGTAGACCGTGCCGTCGGGCAGTGTCTCCGGCGGATCGGTGGCGAGGCGGCTGGGTGTGAGCGGATTGCTCGCGCCGTCGTGCGAAAGCGGTCGCACGTAGACATCGACCGCTGATCCGCTCAACCAACGCGCCGGAGCTGCCCCCCCGGCGAGAATCGCCTGGAGGGCATTCCCGATGCCGGTGTTGGCGTCGCCATCCGGGAGGCGGAACGGGTTCACGCCGAGACCCAGCTTGGCGTAATCGGGAACCCCGTCGTCGAGCGTGCTCAGGGTGTCGGGCGGCTCAGTGAAACGGAAGTGCGCGCGCCGGATGGGCGTTGTTTCGCCTGCAGCGTTCACGCCATAATACTCAATTGTGGTCTCACTGAAACGGACGAGGGAAGCGAACTGGGAGAACCATGCGGGATAGGCGGCGTCGGACGGGTCCGGCTCGGGGCCGGGATCGGCGTAGGTCTGCCATGTGCCCCCCGCATCCCGAAAACGGATTGTGAGCGAGGCGGGATTGGCGTTGAAGCGTAGCTCAATCGAGCGGTCGTAGAGTCCCGGTTGCGGCTCGATGCTCACTTGCCCGATCACCGCGCCGCCCGCACGCGAGAGCGTGAAAATGGAAACGGGATCCGAATACTGGTTGAGCAGGGCAAAGGTGCTGCCGGGATCGGAAAAGCCGAGATTGAGGACCTGCGGATCGGTGAGGCCCACGCTTTCGCTCTCAAAAACCTCCGCCGTTACCTCGACGGTGCCGGGAAGCGCGGGCGGTGAGCCCGAAGTCCAGTCGCGCGCGTTGCGCAGGGTGATCGGGCGGGCCGTGGCGTCGACAAAAGGTTCGCCGCTCATGAGGGTGACATTGGCCATGCCCGCGCGGGGGGCCATGGAAGGAAAGTCGGCGCTCGATTCCACAATGAACTCCCCCGATCCGGCGTCCCAGCGGTAAAAATCGGCCCCGGCACTGCGCCCCGGAGCGTCTCCGCCACGAAGCACAACCATGCCCTCGCCGTCGCCAGCAGGCACAACCGCTGTAATCGGCTCGAAAGGCGACGGAGCGGTTATCGTCTGGGCAAGTGCCCCAAGCGAAACCCCGTCGAAGGCAAAAACGGCCGCCTCCACGCCGTCGGCGGAGAGCAGCGCAAGCCGCACCGTGCCGTCACCCTTCACTGCGGCGAGACTGCCGAGCGGAAACGGTGCGGCGATGTCCTGCGGCGGGTCGGCGACAAAGTCCGTTCCCGCCTGAGAGAGGGTCCGCCGCGTGAAAAAGCTGTCGCCCGGCACGTACGTAAGCAGCGTGCCAACGGACGCACCGCCGAAGCGCACCAGTTCGTAACGCGCCTCCACCGGCAGGCCGCAGACCGACAACCGTTGCGGCAAGCCCGCCTCATTCAGCGAGACCACCATGAGGCAGGACTCGATTGCCGAAACTTCGAGGAAGCCGACCGTCGAGGAATGGGCCGGTGCCGTGCTCAAGACAACGCGCTGGAGCCGGTCGAATCGCTCGGTCGAATCAGAGAGGTATCCGGGACCGGGAAGCCCCAAGTTTCCCCCGCCGAGATTCTCGTAAAACCCGAGCGCATAGGGTGTGCCGGCGTCGTTCAGGACCGACGCCACGGCGAAATCCTCGCGAGTGCTGGTGCCTGCCAACTGTCCCGTGGCGATTGACTGCGGCCCCGTGCGCCCCATCGCGTAGGCCGCCTGCGGCGAGGATCCCGTGTCGGAGACATCGATGATGTGGAGGCGGTTGGCCTCCGGCGCGGTGACAACAAGGGAATGGCGGCCGGACGAATACACGCGCCCGGCGGACGCTCCGGTGACGCCACCGATTCCGGTGCCGCGGGGCTCTTCCCAACTCAAGATGCCGGCGGCGGATTGACGGCCCATGCGGTAGGCACCCGAAACACGGTCGATAATGACCGTATCGGCCAAACCATTCCCGGTAAAATCCGCCGTCACAACGAACTCAGCACCGGTCTTGTGCGTATGCACTTCGGGCAATTGCGCTTCAAGGCTAAGCCCTCCGGACAACAACAGAACCGGAAAAGTCCGCAGGAAGAAAATGGATGAAAGATATGTCTTCATGAGCTGGGTCTCCAATTTCATCAGGGAATCGCCACGGTTCCCACAGGGATGATGTGCAGCATCTCCTTCGACTCTTCGTCGAAGAGGGCGAGCAAGTAGGCGTATTGGGCCCCGGAGACCTGCGGCTGCGTATCCAACAAATACAGATCGCAAAATCGCTGATTGTCTCCCGATGTTTCCACATACACAAACGGATCGAGGATGAAACGGTCTCCGCTGTCACCGGGGCTGTCGATGATCCTCTCCATGAGCGGCGACACCTGCACGACATCACCCGGCACCTCTGGATACAAGTTCGCGTCGGGAACCTGCGTGCGGTAGAGCATAACGGGGAGCACGCTCCGCTCCACGGCGGGCGATCCATACTCGCGCTTGAAGAGCCACACGTCGATCGCCTCAGTCCGGGAAATCCGGTAGTCAAAAAACTCCCGGTCTCTTATAACCGCTTGGCACAATCCTTCGATCTCGCCGATACGAACGCCGACGGTGGCCCGCTCATTCAGATAGACGGCCTCCATACGGGGATCAAAGGAGCCCGCTGAGCCGACACCGGGCAACGGGCGCGCAGGCCACGGAACGTCCGGCCCCGTGAATTCCGGCGCGGGCTGCCACTCGAAGTCTTCGACGTTGCTCCACGGCCCGACTTCCCCTCCGGGCGTGACCGCGGCCACTTTCACGCGCATTTGCGAACCGAACATAACGGGCAATTCGATGGAGAACTGCGCGCCCGTTCCGAATTCCGGCCCGATCAACTCGGTATCAAAGGAACGGTAGTCGAACTCCTCGGTATTGCCGCCGCC
>SLLG01000066.1 GCA_007134215.1 Opitutales bacterium
CTCCAACCTCGAGGCCCAGGTCAAAGGCGCGGAGCGCAACGCGGAGCAAAACGCCCGCTCCGCCGAGTCCAAAGCCGCCGAACTCACCAAGCTTGAGAAGAGCAAGGACGAGTCGACCGAGCGCCTCGAAAAAGCGCAGACCGAGCTGTCCGGCGCCCTCAACGACCTCGAAAAGCAAAAGGCCGCCATCACCGCCGCCGAGGAGACCTGCGAGAGCCTGCGGGCCAAACGCGAGGAACTGCGCGAACGCTTCAACGAAATCCGCCTTGAAATGGCGGAGAAAAACCAGCGCCTGCAAATGCTCGACCGCACCCTCGCCGAAATCGACGCGCAGGCCAAGCAGGCCGCCGCGCAGATCGACCGGCGCCGCCAGGAGCAGGACCACCTCCGCGAGCAGATCGAGTCTCTCGCCGTGGAGGAGGAGGAGCAGAAGGCCCGCGCCGAAGAGATCGGCAAGACGCTCGAAGGCGTCATGGCCGCGCTCGAGAAGGACCGCGCCGCCCTCGCCGAAGTGGAAAAATCGATACGTGTCATCGAAGAGGGCACCTCGGAGAAACGGGCCGCCGCCGACCGCCTCGCCAAGGAGTCGAACCAAGTCGGGATCCAGCTCGCCCGCGAACAGTCGCAGCGTCAGTTCATCGCCGATGAAATTCAGCGCGAATACGAAATCGACGTGAAGGAAGTCGACTGGCGGCGCGAGATCTTCCTTGCGGGCGATCCCCTGCCCGAGCGCATCCGTGTCTCTATCGAAGACGAGGACGAGGGCGACGAACCTGTCGTCGAAGAGCGCCCAGAGCCAACGGACGAGGAGTGCGCCGCCGTCACCGAGCCGGACTGGAGCGAAGTGCAGGCGGAGGTCAAGGGCCTGCGCTCCCGCCTCAGTGGTATGGGTCCGGTCAATGTCATGGCCATCGGCGAATACCGCGACCTGCGCGAGCGGCACGAATTCCTCAAGACACAGAGCGACGACCTGTGGAAGGCCAAGGACGAGCTGGTGCGCGCGATCGACGAGATCAACCAGCGCAGCCAGGAACTCTTTGCCAACACCTTCGAACAGGTGCGCAAGAACTTCGCCTACACCTTCGAAACCCTCTTCGGCGGCGGTACCTCGGGCCTGCGCCTCGTCGACACTGAGGACGTCCTCGAATCCGGCATCGAAATCACGGCCCAGCCGCCGGGCACCAAGCTTCGTTCCCTCGCCCTCCTTAGCGGGGGACAGAAAACCATGACGGCCGTTGCCCTGCTCTTTGCGATTTACATGGTCAAGCCCAGCCCGTTCTGCGTCCTCGACGAAATCGACGCTCCCCTCGACGACGCCAACATCGGGCGCTTCTGCAAAATGCTCGAGTCATTCCTCGAATACTCGCAGTTCGTCATCATCACGCACAACAAGCGTACCATCAGCATCGCCGACACCATCTACGGTGCCACTATGCCCGAGCGCGGCGTCACAAGCATGGTCTCCATGCGTTTCGACAAATCCTCCGGCCAGACCCGCGAACTCGCCACCGCCTAGCCGCCCGCAGCCACGGGCGGAAGCGAAGCCACGGTCGTGGGACCGTGGAGCGTGGAAATACATGGCTGCGGTCGTGCCGTATCTTTACCCCTTGATTGCATTGCGGGTACCAACCTGAAGGCCGCTCGTTCGGCGGGATACAAGTGCACCCCCGTTTCTGTTTGATCTGTCCGCCGCAGCATGCGGCCTGAGCGACGGCGTGTATTGTGTATTTTCCGGATTGGTACTTGCGCAGGGTGGAGGCGGCGGGCATGTTCCGCCGCTTTTTTGTCTCTCTGTGATGTATCAAAGTCTCTCCAAAGACTGGCTGGGAAATCCGCGTAAGGATCTCCTCGCCGGCGTCGTCGTGGCTCTCGCACTCATTCCCGAGGCGATTGCATTTTCTATCATCGCGGGCGTCGATCCGCAGGTCGGGCTCTATGCTTCGTTTTGCATCGCCGTGGTTAGCGCGTTTGCCGGGGGGCGGCCGGGGATGATCTCGGCGGCGACCGGTGCCATGGCCCTGTTGATGATCACACTCGTGCGCGACCATGGCTTGGAATACCTCCTTGCGGCGACGATCCTCACGGGCATCCTGCAAATGATCGCGGGGTGGATGCGGCTCGGGTTCATCCTGAAGTTCGTCTCGCGCTCGGTTATGACCGGGTTTGTCAATGCCCTTGCGATCCTCATTTTTCTCGCGCAAATGCCGGAGTTTCACGGTGCCGGGGTGACGATGTACGCGATGGTGGCGGGCGGCCTCGGAATCATATACCTCCTCCCGCGACTGACGACGGCGGTGCCTTCGCCACTGGTGTGCATCGTTGTCCTCACACTGATTTCCGTATTCGCGGGCATGGACTTGCGCACGGTGGGCGACATGGGGCAACTGCCCTCGACGCTGCCGGTGTTCTTGTGGCCCGATGTCCCTCTGAATCTGGAGACGCTCTGGATTATTCTGCCTTACTGCATTCCTTTGGTTATCGTGGGACTGCTGGAGTCGCTCATGACCGCATCCATTGTCGATGAACTGACGGACACCGACAGCAACAAGAACCGCGAATGCGTGGGGCAGGGCGTGGCCAACGTCGTCTCGGGCTGCTTCGGTGGAATGGCCGGATGCGCCATGATCGGGCAGACGGTGATCAACATCAAGTCGGGCGGGCGCGGTCGGCTCTCCACCTTTGCCGCGGGTGTGACGCTGCTCGTCTTGATCGTCGTTCTCGGGGACCTTGTGAAGCTCATCCCCATGTCCGCGCTGGTCGCGGTGATGATCATGGTAGCGATCGGCACGTTCAGCTGGGGCTCGCTCAAGGACCTCCGGGTCCATCCAAAGACATCGAGCTTCATCATGGTCACGACGGTCGCCGTGGTCGTGCTCACGCACAACCTGGCTATCGGCGTGGGCGTGGGCGTGCTCCTGAGCGTCCTCTCCTTTGCGAGGAAGGCGGCTTTGCTCGTGCGGGTCGGCACCCGGCTCGAAGAGGGCGGCGAGGCGCGGACCTACTTTGTGGAGGGCAACCTGTTTTTTGTGTCCGCCGGTGCCTTCTCCCGCGCCTTCAATTTCCGCGAAGCCCTCTCCCGCGTGACAATCGACGTGACACGGGCGCACTTCTGGGACATCACCTCCGTTGCCGCATTGGACAAGGTGGTGCTGAAGTTCCGCCGCGACGGCGCGGAGGTCGAGGTTGTCGGCCTCAACGAAGCCAGCTCCACTCTTGTCTCGCGCGTCGCCATCCACGACAAGCCCGGCGCGACGGGCGAAAGCTCCCTTCACTGACCACGCCCGACCATGAAACAGATTCTCACTTGCACCGACGGCTCCGTCTACGCTCCCAGCGTCTACGATCACACCGCGTGGGCGGCCCGTCGCCTCGACGCTGGCGTGCGTGTCCTGCACATGCTCGAACGCCGTACCGGACAGGCGGATACAGCTGATTTCAGCGGCAACCTCGGGCCCGACACGGGCAAGGAGCTACTCAACGAGTTCGTGCAGCTGGAAGAAACGCGCAACCGCCTCGCGCGCGAGCGCGGCAAAGTCATCCTCGACGCCGCGCGCCGGCACCTCCTCAACGCCGGTGTGACCCAAGTGACCGTCGAACAGCAGCACGGCGAACTGGTGGAATCGGTGACACGCATGGAGTCCGCCGCCGACCTTGTCGTTGTGGGAAAACGCGGCGAAGCGGCCGACTTCGCCAAGCTGCACCTCGGGTCCAACCTCGAACGTGTCATCCGCGCGAGCGTCCGTCCCGTGCTCGTCGCCTCCCGGAAATTCGAGCCGGTCGCGCGCATCCTTGTCGCCTACGACGGCGGCCCCAGTGTCGAGAAAGCCCTCCGCTTCGCCGTCGACCAGCCGCTTCTCAAGGGCCTTTCCTGTCTGCTCCTGCGCGCCGGAAAGATCGACGACAAAGCCAAGTGGTACCTCGAAGAGGCCGCGGCAAAGCTGCGCGAAGCGGGCTACGGCGTGACCGCGCGGGCGACGCCGGGAGATCCCGAGAGTGTGATCTCCGCGGCCGTCAAAGAAGAGTCGGTCGATCTCCTTGTCATGGGCGCCTACGGACATTCGCGCATCCGCCACCTCATGATCGGCAGCACGACGACCGCGATGGTGCGCACCTGCAAGGTCCCAGTGCTGATGTTCCGCTGATCGGCGTGGAGTCAACGGTTCGCGTTTCCAAATGCTGACACATTCGGCTACGTAGCCGAACCCGTGAGGCTTTGGAGGGGGCTGGGGTTTAGAACGTGCGCGAGACGTTGATGGAGCCGAAGATGTGGCGTCGACCGTTTTCGTAGGTTCGGGTGCGCACGGTCTGGGCGTAGGAGAATTTCCAGCGCCCGCGCACGAGGGCAAAGCCGCTGTAGAGGTCGGCCACAAGAAGGCGCCGGTCGACGCTGTGACTCTCGCGGAAGGTATTGCCGTCGAGCGTGATGTCGCGGAAGACTGCGCGCGCGTCGAAGCCGGCGAAGAGGTTCGCCCCCCACGCGCCCTCGCGGAAGCGGAGATCGTCGGAGGCGGCGGGGGCATTGGAATCCCCCGCGAAGCGGATCAGGCTGGCGCCGAAGTCCTGGGGCAGGTTCCAGCCCGCGCGCAACGTCGTCCCCGCGTTGGCGTAAGTGAAGACGTTGCCGAGGCTTCCGCCGAAGTGGACGATGGCGTCCGCGCCCCAGCGCTCGCCCGTACCGACGACGCCGCGCCGTATCTTGCGTTCGCCGATGAGGTTCACGCCCGGTTCGTTGCCGATCTGGTTGTCCCAGCCCTTCGCCTCGGGCAGGCCGCGGCGGCGGTGTACGAAGTTCTGGAAGTGCCTCCCCCGCGCGAGGGGGCCGACCACGCCGACGCTCAGTTCGAGGCTGTCGAGACGTACGCGCGTCTTGTTGTGCAGCGCCACGCTCAAGTAGAGCCACGCCGCGTAGGGCCGGTCGTCCTCGACGAGATCCTCGCGTTCGATGTCGCGGGGGGTGTACATCTTGTGCCCGAGCCCAAGGACGACGTTCCGCTTCGCGGCGGGCCGGTTGATGACGGGAAGCGCCTCGAAAAGACGGTAGATTTCCCCCGGAATCCTCCCCGCCTCGCGGTATTCTGTCACGTCCGGCGAGATCCACGAGAGCTTCCAGCCGTTGGTGTAGTCCTCGTCGCGCCCGGTGAAAAAAAGGTCGTTCTCGAAATAGAGGCTTAGCGTCCAGCTCTGCGCGGCGGAGGGCGCGGCCTCTGGCGCGGCGCCGCCGTCCCCCGCGTGCGTCGGCGCGGCGGCGGCGAGGAGGGCAGCGAAAACGGCGGACAGGGCGCGGATGCGGGCGGGCATGGTCGAGGCAAAGAGCAATGCCCTTCATCATCGCGCGCAAGCGGATTCCGACCGGTTGGCCAGGCGCACAAAGAAAGGAGCCCTCAGGCCCCTTGGAAAATCCATCCGCGCGTGGACGAGATTGTCAGGAAAGCGGGCGCGCGGCGAAACCCCTCCGCAGTAATACGCAACCCTGCGGATCGGGGCTTGCGGGCGCGGGCGGGTTGGGTTGCATCGGGGAGAAACGCGCCTGACCGGCGCATGCGCAGACAATGGAGCGAAAACCACAGGACTTTACGGAGAACGGCTACTACCGTCCGCTGCGCGGCGCGGCGGAGGCGGCGGGATTCGCGTGGCACGAGGCGGGGCGCTTCCACGGGCTGCCGTATGTGCTGCTGCGGTCGGGCCGCGGGGCGGGGGCGGATGTACCGCGGGTATATGTCTCGGCGGGCATCCACGGAGACGAGCCGGCGGGAGCCCTCGCGGTGCTGGAGGGACTGCGGCGGGGCGCGTTCGACGGGCGGGTGGCGTGGGACATCTTTCCGGCTTTGAATCCGGGCGGGCTCGCGCGGGGCACGCGGGAGAATCCCGACGGCACCGACCTCAACCGTGACTACCGTTTGCTGAGCGCTCCGGAGACGCGCATGCACGTGGAGTGGATCGAGTGCGCGAAGTCACCCTACGATCTCTACATCTCCCTGCATGAAGATTGGGAAGCGCGCGGATTCTACCTCTATGAAATCAACACCTCCGGCGGGCCGTCGATGAGCGCGGCCATCCTCGGCGCCGTGGAGACGATTCTGCCCCTCGAGCCCGGGCCTATCGTGGACGGACACCGCCTGCGCGGGCCGGGCTGGATCTACCATCCGCCCGAACCGGACGAACCCGAAGGCTGGCCCGAGGCGATTTTCCACTGCAAAAAGCGCCCGCTCAACTCCTACACCCTCGAGACGCCCTCCGCCCTGCCGCTGGAAAAGCGCGTGGACGCCCACCTCGCGGCGGTGCGCGCAGCGACCGGGGTGCTGTGCAAGGAGAGCCCGCCGTCCGGACCGTGTAGCCGCCGCCCGTCCACGTTCTGACGAGCGTGGCTACGTAGCTACGGCCGGGACGGCTTCAAGGGGTTCCATACACGTTTGAAGCCGAATCCCTGGAAATCCATTGTGTTCGCGGTGGCGAAATCGGTGACGCCGAAGGCGCGCAAGCAGAGAGCCGTGCGCGCGTCGCAGATGCGGCGGCGGGCGCAGCCGGACGTTGCGGCGCGGCGCCAAAGGTCTGCGTGAATCTCGCGCCCCCGCTGCTCCGCTCGGTATCAGTTCCATCGGTGTAGATTGCATCCGGCACTTGTCGCGCGGGGGAGATGGTGTTCCCATTGGAGGGACAGAATGCGGAACACCGGCACAAAACGATCACTGGGGAGGCGGCTCATGCGGGCCGCTCTATGGCTCTTCGCGGGATCGTTGGTTCTGCTTTTTGCCGTGGTCCTGACGCACCCGTGGTGGCTGGCGGCGGCGATCGGGCACGTGCTCGCGCGCGAGGGCGTGGAGGTGAAGGAAGTGAATGTCCGCGGCTACGGGGCGATCGAGTGGTCGGGGCTCTCATGGGAGTTCGAGGGCAACCGCATTGAGGCGGAGCGCATCGCCGTGGCCCTGCCCCTGACGTGGCTGGTGACGCTCTACACGGGGCGTCCGCCCGCGCCCCCGGTCCTCGGCGAAGCCCTTGTGCGGCTGGAGGATTGGTCGCTCGAAGTCGACACGGCGGAGCGGGAGCGGTCGGACGAACCGGCGGCTGATGTCGATTTGCCGGACCTCGCCCGCGAGATCCACGGCATTCTCGAGACGGTGCGGCGGGTGATGCCGACGGCGGTGGCGAAGCGCGGGGTGGTGCGCGCCGCGCCCATGGAGTGGACGCTCGCGAAGGCTTCCTGGCGTGACGGGGTCTTCACGGTGGAGGGCGGCGAGACCGCGCTACCGGGCCTCGCGAAGCTCACCGCTGAAGCGGGTCTGCAACCGGAGGGCATCGCCCTGCGCGCCCGCTCGCTCGATGCCCCGTGGCCGTGGAGCGTAGAGGCGGCGGTCGAAACGGGGGAGCGCCGCCTTGCCGCGCGCGGCAAGGCGGAAATCGACGGTCTCGCCCTCGACGGCACGGTGGCGTGGGAGGCGGGCGGATGGATTCCCGGCGAAGCGGAATTGGCCGTGCGGGGCGAGCGCATCCCCGCGGCGCTGGCAGCGTACGCGCCGGACTGGCGCCTGCAGACCCTCGACGCGGCGGCGGCATGGAGCGCGCCGGACGCGTGGACCTTCGCCGGCGCGGGCGCGGGTGAGTGGCGCGAGCCGGAGAGCGGCGAATGGATCCGCTGGAGCGGCGAGGCGGAAGCTTCCGGTGATCTGGAGTCGGTGCGCGTCGAGGCGGCCTCCGTCGACCTGCCGTTCCTGCTCGC
>SLLG01000030.1 GCA_007134215.1 Opitutales bacterium
AAGTGGTTCAACCACACCTACGGCACGGAGGGAACGCTGTGGGCGGAGCGCTTCGGCAGCGTGCTGGTGCAGGACGATCCGTCCATTGTCGCGCTGGTGGCGGCGTATATCGATTTGAACCCGGTGCGCGCGGGGCTCGCGGCGTTGCCGGAGGACTACCGCTGGTGCGGCTACGCGGCGGCGATGGGCGGAGACGGAGAGCTGCGGGCCTCCCTCGCGGCGTGCCGTCCGGGGGAAGGCGGGGAGACCGGCGCTCTCGCGCGCTACCGGTTGCTGATGCTGGGCAAGGGGGCGGCGAAGAAGCGTGACGGCAGGGGCGGGCACGTGGATGCGGCGGCGCTGGAGCGCGAGCTGTCCTCGGGCGGAGAACTGGAGACGCACGAGCTGCTGCGCCTGCGGCTACGGTTTATGACACGAGGCCGGGCAGTGGGCCGCGAACAGTGGCTGACGGAAGGCGCCGGAGCACGGGCATTGGGAATGCTGAAACAGCCTCTTGGAGCGGCTCCGATCGAGATCGTTGCCGGGCTGCCGCTGGCAGCGGCGAACAAACGGGCTGCCGCGCACGCGGAATCGCCGTAACCGGCGTGAGAAGACGCACTCCTTTGCCGTAACGGGCGTGCGATACCTTGGTTTTCCACCCGGAACGATACACCGCAGCACCGCTTATTCGGGCACCACTGAAACAATCCACGGTGAAGACAAGCAGGCGGTTCCGAAAAAGAACCGCCCGCCTGAAAAGCCTATACAGAATCTGTCACATCGCGGCGATGATGGCGTCGCCGAATTCCGAGCACTTCACCGGCTCGACGCCGTCCATGAGGCGGGCGAGGTCGTAAGTGACTTTCTTGGAGGCGATGGAGGCTTCCATGCCCTTGATGATAAGATCGGCCGCCTCGCGCCAACCAAGGTAGCGCAGCATCATCTCACCGGATAGGATGACAGAGCCGGGGTTGACCTTGTCCTGCCCGGCGTACTTCGGCGCGGTGCCGTGCGTGGCTTCGAAGATAGCCGCGCCGTTCTCGTAGTTGATGTTGCCGCCGGGAGCGATGCCGATACCGCCGACCTGCGCCGCGAGCGCGTCGGAAACGTAGTCGCCGTTGAGATTGAGCGTAGCGACGACGTCGTACTCCGCCGGGCGGGTGAGGATTTGCTGGAGAAAGGCGTCGGCGATCACATCCTTGACAATGATGCCGTCCGGCAGTTTCACCCACGGACCGCCGTCGATCTCTTCGCCGCCGAACTCCTTCTTCGCCACCTCGTAGCCCCAGTCGCGGAACGCGCCCTCGGTGAACTTCATGATGTTGCCCTTGTGCACGAGCGTGACGCTTTTGCGGCCTTCGTCGACGGCGTATTGGATGGCCGCACGCACGAGGCGGGACGTGCCCTCTCTCGAAACCGGCTTGAGGCCGAAGCCAGCCGTATCGGGGAAACGCACTTTCTTGAACTTCTCCGGAAAGGTTTCCTTGAGCCATGCCTTGAGTTTCACGGCGTCGTCGGAACCCTCCTGGAATTCAATTCCGGCGTAGATGTCCTCGGTGTTTTCGCGGAAGATCACCATGTCCGTGTCCTGCGGGCGCTTGAGCGGACTCATGACCCCTTGGAAGTAGCGTACAGGACGCTGGCAGGCGTAGAGGTCGAGTTCCTGGCGCAATGCCACGTTGAGCGAGCGCATCCCGCCGCCCACCGGGGTGGTGAGCGGACCCTTGATTCCCACGCGGTATTCACGGAAGGCCTCGAGGGTGTCCTCGGGCAGCCATGCATTCACGCGGTTGAAGGCCTTCTCGCCGGCGAGGACCTCGAACCAAACGATCTTCTTCTTACCGCCATAGGCTTTTTCCACAGCGGCGTCGAACACGCGCTGCGAGGCGGCCCAGATATCCGGGCCGATGCCGTCTCCCTCAATGAACGGAATGACCGGCTGGTCAGGAACAGTCAGCTCGCGGTTCTCAATCGTGATCTTCTCTCCTTCGCTTGGAGGTGTGATGTCTTTGTATGCCATAAAAGGTTCTCCGGTATTCGTTGATTCGAAATAGAACGAACCTGGAATCGAGCCGGAAACCGCGCGATGCGGCAAGTTTTTTTGGCACAAAGAAAGCACGCCGCGCCGGGGCGATGGCATGCCTGCGGGAACCTTGCGGGAACCCGGTGTGTCGTCTGAAGCGATTTGCGGAAGACCGATCCGGCGGACACGCTCCCCGCCGGGAGACCAGACCCGACGGGGCCGGACGCGCCCGCGCAAGGCGGACGCGTCCGGAGGAAAAATCCCGGTCCGTTCGTCAGGCCTTCTTCGCGGCGCGCTTCTTGCGCGCGGCTTTCTTACCGGCCTTCTTCGCGGCTTTCTTTGTCGCCTTTTTGGCGGCTTTCTTGCCCGCTTTCTTCGCGGCCTTCTTACCGGCTTTCTTGGCGGCTGCCTTTTTGCCGGCCTTCTTCGTCACCTTCTTCGCGGCTTTCTTTCCAGCCTTCTTCGCGGCTTTCTTTCCAGCCTTCTTCGCGGCGGCCTTCTTCACCGCCTTTTTCACGGCGCCCTTGCGGGCGGCCTTCTTTGTCGCTTTCTTGGCGGCCTTCTTGGCGGAGGCCTTTCTTGCGGATTTCTTGCTCGGTGGCATGGCTTCCTTTGCTTGGGTTAATGCGTCACCCGCGGGGGGTGCCTGGACCAGTGCCTCCAAAGCCTCACGGATCAACAGAGCCATGCTGACTTTTTTGGCACGAGAGTGCTTTTCCAGCTCTTTGCGCACTGCATCCGGCATGCGCACGGAAAGCTGGCGCCGTGCCCCGCGGCGGGGCGCCACCTTGGACATATCGTGATTCTTCAGCGCGTACTCAACGAGAACGGAAACAGGCGTGCCTCCGGTCTGTTTTTGTACGGCGAGGAGTTGCTGGTAGAGAGAGTCCTCGATCTCGAAACTGAGAGGAGAACCGGTCGTCGCGTTGCGTTTTGCCATAATGACCTTGGTTTGGTTGTGCGTCTGATGTAATGATTAGTCGGCTACCGGAGACATACCGTTAAATGAAAATAATCATTTGACAATACTTTTTGTTGCGAAATTTCAACTTTTTTCAATGCAGCAATTCTACGGGAATGGTTTCGATATAACGAACTCCATCCGCTGTCCTGAAAAGGCATCTTTCACCGGTCTCCGGCGGCATGGAAAACGGATACCGCAACGACAGGCCGACGGGAAAAGGGTAAGCTAAAGTGGTTCCCGATACGCGGGGCGCGGGCACCCAATGGCGGCCTGTGCAACGCCTTCGGCGTAGAACCGGCCGGCCGGCTTCCTTTCAAGGGCAGCCGTTCCGGCAACCCTTCGCTTTGCCGAATCGTTCCTTCGGGAAAGAACGCGCACGCACGGATTAGGATCGCGAGCTTGCAGGCAATGGGGCTCAAACAAGCGAGGCATCGATGAGCGTACCACCGGTATTCTGCGATCTGAGAACCACACACCTACAGTGTATCCGTGCCTCGCTGAAGCTTCGGCCTACGCTCGCCAACCCCACAAGGAGGTGGAGGCGGCCGCGTATCGCCTACAACTGCGAGAAGGCCGAGGGCCGCGGCAATTCCGGCATCTGCCCGAGGTTTCCAGGGGCGAAAACGTCCTCGCACAGTTCGGTGTCCATGGCGGCGGCGACGACCTCGAAGCGGCTGCGGTCGCGCGTGCGCTCATCGGTAATGTCGATACGGCGGACGATCCATTGATCACCCACGCGCCGGAAGCTGTCGGCGCGCACCGTCTTCATCCGCGAGCCTTCGGTATCGAGAACCTCCGCCTGAAGGAGCGCGTTGAAGTCGGCGTCGACGAGGATGCGAACACCGCTGACATCGGCGTAGCGGGGGTCGTCTTCGGGCGGATACAGGAGAAAGTAGTGCGCCGGGCGCCCGCGCATGCGGCGGGAGCCCTCGTAGACCCAATCCTCCCAGTGCACAAAGGGCATGAGAAGGTCGAAGGGGGTGAAGGCAATGTCCTCGGTCAACGGCTCCATCATGCGGCTGCGGTCAACCCTCTCGGTCTCCCCGCCCTTACCCGCGCGGTGTATCCACGCCTCGGGCTCCGGCCCGTTGTGCAAGAGAAGGTCCACGCCCCCGGCGGGCGTTCCGCCGAGCAAGTGAATACGCGTCTCGTGGATACCGCCCCACCAGTGCGCCCAGAGGCGTCCCTCGTAAGTGACCGTGGCGGCGCGGCGCGGCATATGTTCGAGACGGAAGTGAAAGCTGAACGGCTCGGGAATACCGCTCGCACGGAAGCGCTCGAGGAGGCGCTCACCCTCCGCTTCGTTCAGGCGGGCGGGGTCGATCCGGTTGGGCGGCGGGCGGAAACGCGGCTGCGCTTCGACAACTGCCGTGGTCGTAAGAACAAAAACAAGCGCTGTGGAGATCCACCGGAGCATCCTGCTATTGAAGACAGGGCCGAAGAGACAATTGCAATCCATAGTAGCGGTGGGAGGAGCGGATGACCGGCCCTATTCCTCAGGCACTCATCGCGGCGGGCGCTCCGGAACCTGCGCGCAATCGGGGGAGAACGCCGGGACATGCAGGCTGCCGACCGGCCTGCGGCGAACGTCGGCGAGTCGATATGCGGCAGCTACCACGCCTCACCGCCAGCACGAAAAAGAAGGGCCCGGCTGAAAGACCGGGCCCGGAAAAGCAGGATCGATGCGGCAGCGGCCCGATCAGCCGTTGTCCTCGGCGGGCGCCATCGTGCCTTCAGGGACAGTCTCCGTGCCTTCCGGAACGGCCGGGGCCGCCTGCCCCGCCGGAGCGGTCTGGCGGATGATGTCCTCCTCCGGAGGAGGAGGCGCGGTTTCCTTCAGATAGAGGATATAGAGCGTGAGCGCGATGCCGAAGAAGGCGAACGCGCAGTAGCGCGTCGCCTTGGTGAGGATATTGGACGTCTCCGCGCCGAAGGCCGACTCCGCCGCCCCGCCACCAAAGGCCGCCCCCATGCCCGCGTTCGCGTTGGCGCGCTGCATGAGGATGACCAGCACCATGAAGATGCTGATGAGGATCAGGACGAAAGTCAGGAAAGTGATGAAAATCGAAAGCATTGCCTGAGGAAAAAACGGGCACTGTGGATGCCGTCTGCGGCGACTTCAAGCCGAAACCGCTTTCCAGTCGAATTCGCGCGTTCGCGGAGGGGAAACGCAAGCCGCGAATTGCCCCCGCGGTCGCTGCGCGCTCAATCCACGCGGACGCTTCCAGCCTCTCCGCCGCCGTCCGTGCCACCACTCGCGGTCTCCTTCGCCGTGTAAACGAGGAATCCGAGCCCGAAGGCGAGGCATACCGCGGCGGTCCATTGCCAAAAGGCGAAACTCATCCAGAGTGGCACGCCCTGCGCACGCCAGTCGGTGTTCACCCAGCCGAGGTCGCGCTGGTCGAAGTAGAGACTGATCTGCGCGGCACCGATGGCGAGGATCGGTAGAACAATGAGCGCGGCGGGCAGCCAAAACCCGCGGCTCGCCCGCGCACGGACGCCATAAAGCCCCAGCACCCCGCCGTAAAACGCGAGGAAGGTGAGCAAGGCGATGGCTTCATGCAGCTTGTGCAGGTACTCGGAGAAGCGCAGGCCCGTGACCCCTTCGAGTCCGAGCAACGCCCCGCCGAGGAGCCCGGCGCGCAGGGAGACCGCGGCGGCACAAAGACCGCGACGCCCCCCGGGGCCGCTCTGCCCGAGCCGGGTCACCGCCGGCCAGAGCAGGACGACGGCAACGACGAACGCCCCGGACAGCCAGCGCCCGCCGTCCGGATTGCGCCGCGTCGAGGCAAGGTGCGACAAAACGGTGTATATCCAGTCGAAATCACCCGGATACCCGCGCACGGCCATGGCCACGCCGCCCACCACCACCGCCAGCGCGGCGGCAAAAGAACCCAGCGCCGCCGCCCGGCCCGGCCGCCGCACCACCGTCAAACAGCCCGCCGCAAAGCGACGCCCGTCCATTGCTTCCATCGTGCAGGACTCCTTCCCCACGCCACCTACCGTAGCGGCACCGCACGCCGCACGCAAATCCCGCCGCCGTCGCGCGCCCGGCTCCGCCGCATGACGCGGACGGATGTCTGTGTCGCGTTGCGGAACGGGGCCGGGATTCGTACATCAAAAAGCCCCCGCAGTCCCGGAGGACAACGGAGGCTTTCTGAAAAATCGGGACGGCGCTCGCCACACGCTCGTTCCCATTTACTGGCATTTGGCGCTCTTGCCGGAGCAAGGCTGTCAGTTCCCCGACGCTATTCCCCGTGGCTCTACGGGATCGCGGCCTCATAGCAGGGCCGTGGACGCGGTCACCCGCATCCGTTCTTGAGTGAGGCCTCTCAGCGCGGTTCGCAAGGCGGTTGCAAGCCGTCTCTGCGCCGCACCCGGGTGGGACATCGCTGCAAACCGGTATCCCATCCTGTTTCCCGGAGGTCGGCTTCCGCCTTGCGGCAGAACGTTGGCCTCCGGTTACGGGTCTGACCTCTTATCTCTCAAGAATGCCTTTCGCTTGCAGGCAGTCGACCCGGTTTTTCGAGCCTACTGCTTCTCAAAGGAACAAAGCGGCAAGGAAATGCGCTTTCCCAAGCCGGACTGTTCCCCGCTGATGGGCTGGCCTTTTCGCTGCGCCGACGTTTTTTCGGCCGCTTGTGGCGGGATACGCCCCCGCCGGCACCATCCACGCGGACGGATTGCACGGTAGCATTCTTCGACCTTCTGGGTCACCGTGTCCGGCAAAAGGACTTCGAAACTCTGCCCTTGTGCCGTCACTGGACTCGCCGCGGTTCCGAGGACAACCCGTGGGGCTGTCGGCGGCTCGTCTCCTCGTTTGCGCATTCGCAGTTCGACAGGGTGCGACCCCCGTCGGCGCAACGGGTGAAATATGCCTTCACGGCTGTCCGAAGACACCGGACAACGACCGAAATCGCCGCCCTTCCGCAAAGGGGCCAAAGGAATCCGCTCCCTTTGACCTTTCCCCGGTTGCCCGGGAGTATCCTGAGGTCGTCGAAACCCGCCCTCAAACCGCCGGACCGGACTGCGTGACGAGTCAATTAGAACGGAACGGTGTTTCAAGAGGCAGACTTCGATGAGCCTGTTCTTTCAAAGAACTGGCAAAGAGCATCCGCGAATCCGTCCGGAGAGTCAAGCGGAAATCCGCGTAAATCTCTCTTTTTCAACTACTTGCGAATAAATTTTTCCTCTGTGAAGAGCTTTTGTGAACAACTCCGCAAAGAGCTTTCGAAGAGAGGTTTACAAATACGTTTTCGGTGAACAAGTGCGTCGGTGTTGCGAAGGCGGTGTGAACAACCGCGGCCACCGGCCTAACGTCCTAAATTTTTCCACCGGTTTCCGCCGAATTTTTCCGGAGACTGCGGGGTCCGGGCAATGGATAGTCGGCATAGGCCGGGGCATCGTGGGGGCGCAGCCTCTGCCGCGGCCCTTAGAGGCATCGGCGGCGCCGCGAAATGCCGGTTGCGCCGTCGGCCCGCCATCGTCTACGTTGGCGGGCTTTGCATGGCACCACCGCCCGACAGCGACGCCCCCTTCGCGGACATCAAACCGAATGTGATCTTCGCGCTCGGCGACGCCGCCCGCATCGCACGGGGGCTCGCCTACCTGCGCCAAGGGCACGTGCGCTCCATAAAGTGGAATCGGCGCGCCGGCGAATTGGAAGGCAGCGTCGACGGCCAGCGGAAATACACCGTTCGCCTCCGCCACAAGGACGGGTTTTTCGACCACCGGTGCAACTG
>SLLG01000283.1 GCA_007134215.1 Opitutales bacterium
GCGGGCTGCTTTCCGGGTGAGGGCGGGGAGGACGGAGCGCTGGCGCGCTACCGTCTGCTGATGCTGGGCAAGGGGGCGGCGTCGAAGCGCGACGGGACGGGCGGGCGGATCGAACCGGCTGCGTTGGCGGAAGCGGCGGCGGCCGGCGGCGAGCTGGAGGCGCACGAGCTGCTGCGCCTGCGGGCGCGGTTCTTCACGCGCGGGAAGGCGCTGGGGACGGAGGCGTGGCTGCGGGAGGGGGCCGGTGGGGCGGCGCTCTCGCGCGTGGGCAAGCCGCCCGGAGCGCGACCGGTGGAGATATTGAAAGAAACGGACCTCGCGGTGGCGGGGAGCGGGTGCGGCGCGGTCAGTGTGGAGGCACCGGCGGCGGCGGTTTCCGTGCAATGAGGCTGCGGGGCGGTCGGGAGAGTTCGATGGCGTGGATAAGCGGCTGACTCGCAGGAGTGCGGCGCTTCAGCCTTTGCCGGAACGGCTACGGCGGACAGGTCAGACCGCAGAATACCGTTGGGAAGTACATTAATGCCGGGCTTGACCGAGCCATTCGCCGGCAGGTTCTGTGTCCTTTGGGTTGCGCCGGGGCGAGCATGTGTCATTGCCATGGACCACAATGGAAAAAACGAATATCGGTATAATCGGCTGCGGGATCATCTCGAAGATTTACGCGAAAAATCTGTCACAACGTTTCGAAGGTGCGCGCCTCGCGGCTTTCGCGGATCTTGATACGGACAAAGCCCGCGCACGGGCGGAGGAATTTCCCGGTACGCGTGTGCTGGAGGTCGACGCGCTTCTCGCGGACCCGGAGATCGGCATTGTCGTGAATCTGACGGTGCCCGCCGCCCACTTTACCGTGGCGAAGCGCGCCCTCGAAGGAGGCAAGAGCGTCTACAACGAAAAGCCGTTGACGCTCTCGAGGGAGGAGGGGAAAGCCTTGCTGGATCTCGCCGCGGAGAAGGAGCTGCGTGTCGGTTGCGCGCCCGACACCTTCATGGGCGCGGGCATCCAGACTTGCCGTAAACTGATCGCTGACGGTGTGATCGGCGAGCCCGTCGGCGCGCAGGCGTTCATTCTCTCGCGTGGTGTCGAGGAGTGGCATGCGAACCCGGAGTTCTACTACAAACCGGGAGGCGGGCCGGTCTTCGACATGGGGCCTTACTATATCACGGCGCTGATTGCTTTGCTCGGGCCTGTGCGGCGCGCGTTCGGTGTGGCGCGCAAGAGTTTCGACACGCGTTTGATCCGCAGCGAGCCGAAGCGCGGACAGGTCATCGATGTGGAGATCCCTACCCACGTACTTTCGACGCTTGAGTTCGCCGGCGGTATGCCCGCGACTTTCGCGGCGAGCTTTGATGTGTGGGGCTCGCAGGTTCCGCGCATTGAGGTTTTCGGTTCGGAGGCGAGTCTCGTTGTGCCGGATCCGAATCAATTCGGCGGGCCGGTGCTGCTGCGCCGTGCGCGCACGAAGGAGTGGGAGGAGATTCCGCTCGTTCCGGGATTTGCGGAGAATTCACGCGGGCTCGGCGTGGCGGAAATGGCCGATGCCATCCGCGCCGGGCGCGGCCACTGCGCGGAGGGGGCGCTTGCCTACCATGTGCTTGATGTCATGCACGCGATCCACGACGCGGCCGCGGCGGAGCGCTGGGTGGAACTGGAAAGCCGCTGCGCCGTGCCCGGCACCGTGCCGGAAAATCTGTAGCGGCGCGCCGGGGCCGGAACCATTTCCGCTGGCTACTTCAGCACTTCTTCGACGGGCGAGTAGCCGAGGCCGAAGGCGTCGGCGACGCCTCGGTATGTCACTTGCCCGTCCACGATATTGGCCCCGGCCGCGATGGACTTATGACGGAGAATCGCCTTGCGGTATCCGAGATCGGCGATGGCAAGGACGTATTTGATAGTCGCATTGGTGAGTGCGAGCGTGCTCGTCATAGGCATGGCGCCCGGCATGTTGGTGACGCAGTAGTGGACGACGCCGTCGACCTCGTAAATCGGGTTGCGGTGGGTGGTGGGGCGCGACGTTTCGGTGGAGCCTCCCTGGTCGATGGCGACATCGACGATGACCGATCCGTTTTTCATCATGCCGAGGGTTTCTCGTGTGATGAGTTTTGGCGCTTTGCCGCCGGGAATGAGCACGCTGGAGACAACAAGGTCGGCGTCGGAGACAGCGCGGCGCAGATTCGCCTTGTTCGACATCATGGTGATGACGTTGGGCGGCATGACATCGCTGTAGTAGCGGAGCCGCTCGAGGTTGACGTCGAGCACGTAAACGAGACTCCCGAGGCCCGCTGCCATTTTCGTGGCGTTCATGCCCACGGTGCCGGCTCCGATGATGACGACGGTGGCGGGAGGCACGCCCGGCACGCCGCCGAGGAGGATGCCCCGTCCGCCATGCGCCTTTTCGAGGTATTTCGCGCCCTGCTGCACGGCCATGCGCCCGGCCACCTCGCTCATGGGCGTGAGAAGTGGCAGTTGTCCCTTCGCGTCCTGGATCGTCTCGTAGGCGAGAGCGACACACTTTGAATCCATGACCGCGCGTGTGAGTTCCTCCGAGGCGGCGAAGTGAAAGTAGGTGAAAACGACCAAACCTTCGCGTAGGAAGCGGAACTCGGCGGGCTGCGGTTCCTTCACTTTGAGGATCATCTCCGCGCGAGCCCAGACACTGGCGGCGTCCTGCACGATCTCCGCTCCGGCGGCGGCATACTCCTCGTCGGCGAAGCCGGAGCCCTCGCCCGCGCCCGCCTGCACGAGGACGGTGTGCCCGTGGTCGCGGAGCGTCTCCACTCCCGCGGGCGTAAGCGCCACGCGGTGTTCGTCTTCTTTGACCTCGCGAACGACACCTGTTTTCATCTTGAACCTACTTTCCAGCTATGCCGCCGTGGTGATCTCCTGTGCTCACTCGCCGAGTTCGCGGGAGCGCCGGGTGGCGGCGGCGACGGTTTCGCGGAGAGCGCCGCGGAAGTCGCGGGCGGCGAGGACGCGGAGACCGGCTTCGGTCGTGCCGCCGGGGGAGGTGACGCGGTCGCGCTGTTCCTCCGGGGTAACACCGGGCGCGGCGTGCATGAGCCTGGCAGCGCCGAGGACGGTGGCGCGCGCGATCCGGTCGGCGACCTGTGGCGAAAGGCCCTGCGCGATACCGGCTTCGCGGAGGGCGGCGGTGAACTCGAACACATAGGCCGGGCCGCTGCCACTCACACCGGTGACAGCGTCGAGGTCCGTTTCGTCGACGGCGATGACCTCGCCGAGTGCGCCGAGAATTTCGGTAGTCACGCGGGCGTCCTCGTCCGTTGGTGCCGGGTCGGTGGCGAAGGCGGTGACGCCCGCGCCGATCTGCCCCGGAGTGTTGGGCATGGCGCGCACGATGAGGCGGGCGCGGGGCGCGGCGGCGCGCAGCTTGCGCAGGGGCACTCCCGCGAGAATGGAGATGACCGCCTTGCCGTTCAGAGCGGTGAGGAGGCCGGGGTCGAGGTCGGGCAACTGCTGCGGCTTGCAGGCGAGGACGACAAAATCGGCGTCTTCGGCGACCACTGCCGGTTCGGCCACTCTCACACCGGTGCGCTCACTGAGTTGCCGCGCCGTGGGGTCCGGGCCGCCGCAGACGGTGATCGCCTCCGGGACGGTTTTTTTTGCCCGCAGGAGTCCCTCCACCATGGCGGAGGCCATTCGCCCCGCTCCGACGAAAGCGAGGGGCTTCATTGCGCGACGGCTTCCTCCTTTTCCGCGGCCTCCTCCGGTGACTGCGGCGTGACGGGATGGGACAACGTCGCCACCGTGCCCCCGCCCTGGCGGCTCTTCAGGCCGACGGAGCCGCCGAGGCTTTGGATGCTGTGCCGCACGATCGTGAGGCCCATGCCGCGGCCGACGGCGGATTCCGTGGTCACAAACGGCTCGAAGACGCTTTCGCGTATCCGCGCGGGAATACCGCACCCGCGGTCGGCGACAGTGATTTCGATGGACGGGCGTTCTTCCCGGGTCGGTGATTCAATGTGCCGGGCAGTGATTTCAACGACCTTGTTTTCCGCTTCTTTGCTGCCATTGCGGTAGCTTTCCCATGCGTTGATGACGAGGCGCCCGAGTATGTCTTCAAACAGCTCGGCGTTGGTGTGAATGCTAACCGTCGGCACGGGCTCGGCGAGTTGGATGTTCGCGCCGACGGGATGCTCTTTGCGGAAGCGTTCGAGCGAAGAAGCGAGGAGGTCGGGCAGTGGATGCGGACTTTTGCGCACGCGGTCGAACTGGGAAATGGTCGTGAGTTCGCGGACGATGTCGACGATGCGCTTGACGGCTTTTTCAAGCTGGTCGCAGCTGCGGTTGAGGCGCTCGGGGTTGTTGATGGACGACTTGAGCAGATCCATATAGCCCACGACGACGCCGAGGAGGTTGTTGAGGTTGTGGGCGATGCCTTCGGTGACGTGGGCGATGGCGGCGTGCTGCCGGCTCTCCGCGAGGCGCTGGCTCAGCTCGAGGTTGACGCGGTGGTTTTCCTGGATGCGGATCTGGGTGTTGATCCGCGCGAGGGTTTCGTCGAGGTCGACCGGTTTGGTGATGTAATCGGCCGCTCCGAGGCCGAGTCCCTCGATCTTGCCTTCTTTGGAAGTCTTGGCGGTGATGAAGATGACGGGGATGTCGCAGAGCGATTCGTCTTCCTTGATGCGTCGGCAGACTTCGAGCCCGTCCATGCCGGGCATCATGATGTCGAGCAGGATGACATCGGGAACGGTTTCTTTGGCGAGGACGAGCGCGTCGGGGCCGCTGAAGGCGGAAAAAACCTGGATACCGCAGCGTTGCAGCTTCTTTTCAAGAAGGCGGACGTTGATCGGCTGATCGTCGACAACGAGGATTTTCGGTTCCTTTTTCAATGTGTCAGGCAGAATGGTTGCGGCGGTGCGCTTTGAGGGTGTTGGCCATGAGCATGGCGACGGTCATAGGGCCTACACCGCCCGGTACTGGGGTGATGTACTCGCATTTACTTTTGACTTCGTCAAACAAAACATCCCCGACGAGGCAATATCCGCGCGGGCGGGACGGATCGTCGACGCGGTTGATGCCGACGTCGATGACGGTCGCCCCTTCGCGGACGTGGTCCGGCCCGATGAAATGCGCCCGCCCGATCGCCGCGATGAGGATGTCCGCCTGCCGTGTGACGGCGGCGAGGTTGCGCGTACGCGAGTGGCAGAAGGTGACGGTGGCGTTGGCGAAATCGCCCTTGCGCAGGAAAAGGAGTCCGGCGGGTTTGCCGACGATAAGGCTGCGCCCCACAACGACGACATGGCGTCCCTCCACGGGAATCTCACTGCGGCGGATGATTTCGTGGATGCCCGCCGGGGTGCAGGCGACAAAGCCGTCGGGATTCTCCTGCACAAGGCGCCCGAGATTCACTTCGCCGAAGCCGTCGACGTCTTTGTCGGGGTGAACGGCGTTGAAGACCGTCCGCTCGGAAAGGTGGTCCGGGAGCGGTGCCTGCACAAGGATCGCGTCGACGGCGGCGTCGGCGTTGAGGGAAGCGATGTGCGCAAGCAGCTTTTCACCGGAGATGTCTTCCGGAAAGTGGTCGAGGCGGCTGTCAATGCCGAGGCGCGCGGCGGTCTTTTGCTTCGTGTTGACGTAGGACACGGAGGCGGGGTCGTCGCCCACGCGGATAAACACCACGGAGGGCGGCCGGCCGGGGAGGGCGCGGACTTCGGCGCCGACGTCTTCGAGGACGGCGGCGGCGACGGCTTTTCCATCGAGTAGGGTCATTGTTTGTGGGATCAATCGTGGGTCATGGGCGGGTGTTGCGGCGGGAACGCACCCGCTTCCGGAAAGCTGAACCGGTGCGGAGGCTTTTCAGCGCGTGCGGATGTTCTTCGCGCGCACGAGGATTTCCGGTCGGGGGCTCGCCTGCTCCCATGTGCCGTGTATGACGACTTCCTGGTTGAGGAGGTCGCCCAGTCCGCGCTGGATGATGGCACCGGAGATATCGACCCACGCCACGCGGCGGCCGTGCGCGTCGATGAGTTCGTAGGAGGCGGGGTTGGCGCGAAAGACGGAACGGCGCGCCTGGCGGAAGGTGCCTTCGAAAGACCGGGCGATGCCTTCGGCGGTAACGGCGGAACGGGTGTCTTCCGCGCGGCGGGGGGCGTCGGCTTCCGCTGCGCGGCGTCCGGCGGAGGCCCGGTCGCGCCGGCTCTCGGTGCGTGAGGCGGTGTCGATGAGGCGGATTTGCTCGGGATCGCGTTCGGTGACGGCTGGCGCGGCCGGTGCATCGCGCGGCGGCGACGGTGCTTCGGCGCGTCTTTCCGCGCCGTAGGCGGGGCGCTTGTAGTAGACAGGAATGGTTTTATCGACAATGCGGGCGCTCCACATGGGTCCGCTGTCGAGGACTTCCACCCGGTCGTTCGGGCCCACGCGCGTGATCACGGGGCTGCGCGGATCGGCTTCGAGAAAGACGCGCGCTCCGTCCACGGGCTCGAGGTCCTTGCCGATGTCCTCGTCGGGGATATAGGCGTCGAAGGTGTCGGTGAATTCACCCCAGCGCCAGCCTTCGCGGGCGAGTTCGGGCTGAAGAACGGCGGAGCGCTCGTCGAGGCGCGGATCATCGGCGGCGACGCTCGCGACCGGCCGGCCGGTGTCGTCGAGGTCGAGGAACAAGTCGACGGTCCGCCCCTGCGCGGCGGCGGCGAGCGCCGCGGCGAGAGCGGTTCCAGAAGTGAGGAGGAAACAAAGGTGGTTCATGACAGGAGATCTAAGTCTAGCGTAGCGCGGTCATTGCCCGGTTCAACCGAATAATCGGTTGATATCGTCGGGACCGAGGACTTTGAAAGCGCCGCGCGAGAGTCCGCGCACCGTGAGGCGGCCGATCTGGAAGCGCTGCAGTCGCGTCACATTATAGCCGAGCGCGAAGAGGAGGCGGCGGATTTCCCGTTTTTTCCCGTGTTCGAGATGGATCTCGACGGTGCGCCTCGCAGAGGCGTGCCTGTGCGGGTTGGGCACGACTTTCTCCGCTTTGAGGCGTTCGCCTTCCCATACGATGCCTTTGAGGAGTTTCGGGATGCCGGCGGTGTCGAACGGCTTGTCCAGTTCCACACGGTAGCGCTTGATGACGCGGTGGGAGGGGTGGCTCACGCGCTGGGCAAGGGCGCCGTCGGAGGTGAGGATGACGAGGCCCTCGCTCTCTTTGTCGAGGCGGCCCACGCAGAAGAGGCGCTCGCCCCGGAATTCGGCCGGAAGCAGGTCGAAGAGGGTGCGGTCGTGGTGCGGGTCGCGGTTGCTGCAGAGGATCCCCTTCGGTTTGTGCAGGGCGAGGGTAAGACTCCGGACCGGGCGGTGCCGCACGGCGGCGCCGTCGACCGCGACGGTTTCTCTGCCCGGTGTGACCTTCTGGCCGACAGAAGCCGGCTTGCCGTCGACCGTCACGCGGCCTTCGGCGATCATTTCCTCGGCCGCACGGCGGGAGGCCACGCCCCGGTCGGCGAGGTATTTTTGCAGTCGCAGCGGTTTTTCGTCCATTGTTTACAGAAAATTGAGAATGGCAGGGTGGTGTTTCATACGGACGGGGGCAAGCGCAAGTGCGAGTGCGGTAAGGCCCGGAAATGTGTTTGCGTCGGCTTCAGGCGCGCGGCGCAGTCCTCTCGATTGCCTCCAGTTGCCGACGCAGGCGGCGGTTGGAGACGAGGAGAGCGGCGAGGCCGGCGACGAGCAGGAGGAC
>SLLG01000061.1 GCA_007134215.1 Opitutales bacterium
TCTCCGCCCACCGCACAAGCTGCTGCTGGGTGACTGTCTTGCCCGTGCCGAATCCGCCGGGGACGGCGGCCTTGCCGCCGAGAGCGAGCGGAAACATGTAGTCGATGATCCGCATGCCTGTAGTGAGGAGGCCCGAGGGATCCCTGCGTTTGCGGTACGGCCGCGCCTGCCGCACGGGCCACTCCTGCATGAGCTTGATCTCCCGCTTCTCCCCGTCCATGTCGACAACGGCGACCATGTCCTCGACGGTGTGTTCGCCCTCCCGGATTTCCACAATACGGCCCCGCACCCCGTGCGGCACCATCACCTTGTGCTCCACCAGCGGCGTCTCGGGCACGGTACCGATGATATCCCCGCCGTCCACGGTGTCTCCCGTTTTCACGGTCGGCGTGAACGCCCACTTTTTGTCCCGCGGCAACGCGTGGGCCTTCACTCCCCGGCGGATAAACGCACCGCTGTCGGCGATGAGGGCAAGGAGCGACTTCTGCAGTCCGTCATAGATGGAGCCGAGCAATCCCGGCCCCAGTTCCGCGCTGAGCGTTCGGCCCGTCGGGCGCACGGGTTCACCAGCCCGCAGTCCGAGCGTTTCTTCGTGTGCCTGAATGACAGCCCTCTCTCCGTCTAAACCAATGACTTCGCCGACGATTCCCTCCTCGCCGATTTCCACGACTTCGTAAACACGTGTGCCCCGCATTTCATCGGCAATGACAAGCGGTCCTGAAATTCTCCAAATCGTTCCCATGACAATTCTCCCTTACATTGGTTTGGATACATCTTCGCCTGTCGGCGTCTCCTCCGCTTCGAGGACAACATCCAGACCGAGAAAACCCCGGCTGAGCGCTTTGTAGTAGGCGGCTGCGGTGTCCGCCGTCACCTCATGAACGGGCACTTCGAGAATAACCGGAAGAACGTTCTTCCCCGCGCGGGCCGATGCCACGACATCGTCAGCGAGCGGAAGGAGCCCCTCTTCGACAAGGATCACGCCGATCTTACCGCCCGAAATCCAACCACGCAGGATCCGGGGCACATCGACCGACGCGCCCGACCCCGGCTCCGCCACGTGCGCGGCCTCCACACCGGCGAGCCGCAGGGCGTTGACGAGGTCTGTTCCGCCGATGACGGCGACACCGCGTTCATTCGGACGAGGGGCCTTCACAGCACCATGCACCTCCTCGCCGCTTCGAAAGAGAATCCGTCCTCAGCCGCCTTGAGAAGCAGGCGTGTGTTCCGCACCTCCGCCTCCTTCGAGAGGAGATACCATGCGGCGACACACGGCGGCGCAACCTGCGCGGCGAGCAAACCGCGCAAGTGGATGAACCGATGCTTCGCGATGATCTCATCGACCCCCGCGGAGGTCCCGGCGGCGGCTTCCTCCGCGACGCTCCGGTAAGCCGGGTATTCGATGCGTTTCGCGACATCCTTGGCACCGGTCGATAGCGCCTCCTTGAACTCCTGACCGGAAAGCATGTAGCCGGGAGGGATGAACTGTTTCTCCGCCGGGGCTCCCCAGTCGCCCGAAACCGCCCGCAGCAAGACAGAGAGGTTGGCGTAATCCAATAGCACGCCGCATGCATGCGCGAGGACCGTTCCGCCCTCCAGACCGCGTGCCACGGCGGCGAGCCCACGGTGGAAGACAGCGTCGAGAGACGTTGTTTCCGGCATGCCCGGCGCGTCTTCGGCGGCGGACAGTTCCGCCGCATACTCTCCGAGCCCGGCAAACCGCAGGATCTCCGCCATGTCTTCGCTGGAATCCGCTTCCGCGAAATCGTCGAGTAAACCACGGCGGCGCAGGATGCCGACAGGTATCAAAGGCAATGCCTTCCCGGCGGCAATACTCCGCAGGCGCGCCTTTATGTTGGCCAGGTCGAACTTCCGCACATAGGCACGCCCGAACGACACCGCGCCGCGCGGGAAAAACGGACTCTCTTCGATGAGCAAAAACTGCTCGTCCAGATACTCCCAGAGAAAGCCGTCCCGCTCCCTCCGTCCCTGCAGAGTGGACTCGCCGAGCCGGCGGCCGACATCCGTTCCGCGTAGGTTCTCCCGCAATTCGTTTCCGTCCGCGTTGGCGGAAATCCGCGCCACGGCATCCGCCGTAACATTTTTCGCCGCGCGCGATTGGAGGAGCGCTGTCATGAACGCCGCTTTCGGGCTGGGCATCATGATTCTTCGCCTCCAAAGAGTTTCACCGCAAAACCCACATAAATCCGCGGCAAGAGCATCTCCAGGCGCGCGTCGTAGGTGTTGTCCACGACAGTGCTCCCGTTTTCCGATTGCGCAATCAACCCGCCGTCCATCGCGCGCTCCTCCACTTCCGAGACGCACTCCCTGAGCCGCTCGTCCTTCTTCAATGCCTCTGCCGCGATGTCCCCGCGTCCGGGCGGCACGGCAAGTGTAATGCCGTCACCTCCGCCGAGTCCGGCGACGGCTTCCGCGATGAGGCGGGCGTATTCATCCGCCGCCGGTTCTCCCTCCCGCACCCGCTCCCGCGCTTTGCCGACGATGTCCTCGAAAACCGCTGCCTTTGCCGCCGCCACGGTGTTGCGTGCGTCCATTGCTCCCCGCGCGGTGATTTGCGCGGCTTCATTCCGCGCATGGCGAAGCCGCTCTTCCTTTTCCGCCGCCAGCCGCTCCCCGCGGCGGGCCTCCGCCTCCGCGACAATGCGCGAGGCATCCTCTTCCGCCCGTTCGATGATGTCCCGCGCTTCCGCGCGCACTTTTTCGAGAATCGCTTCTCTGATTTCTTTCACAGCCGGTCTCCGTGGGAAGGGTTCAAAAGAGGCCGAGGAGGTTCAGCGCCATGATCGTGAAGACGAGTCCGAGGACTCCGAGGAGTTCGACAAACACCGCCAGCATCATCGCGTTGGTGAGGATCTTGCCGCGCGTTTTTGGCAGCAGCGCGATGCCGGAGGCACAGACACTGCCCTGGAAGGCCGAAGAGGCGAACTGCGCGATCCCGCCGATAAGGCCGCAGGCAAGAGCCGAGAATCCCGCCCCGACCGGATTCTCAAGGGCCGCGAGGTTCGGCATGACCGTCGTGAGCATAAGTATCAGAATGATCAGGCCGTAGAACGTCTGCGTCATCGGCAGTGAAACGAGCACGATGACATTCCGCAACTGGCCCGGCTCCTCGGAGAGAGCGGCGGCCCCGGCGGAACCCGCCAGGCCCATGCCGACGGCGGAGCCGGCAAGGCCGAAGGCGAGTGCGAGAGCACCGGCGAGAACGATGAGGGACTCTGGACTGATAAGCATGGTATTTACCTCCGGATAACTGCGTAAAAACAAGCGACCTCACCCGAGTGCACCGCCTCCCCCGCGCACCGGGACAACCTCCCGGTGCCGCAAACGGAACGGGGCGTACGGGCGGCCGCCGCCTTCATAGAACTTGAAAAGAAACTCGACGAAACAAAGACGCAGCGAATGCACGAAGCACGTGATCGAGCTGAGGAGCAGATTGAGCACGTGGCCGAAAACGAGGATCAACAACATCACAACGGAACCCAGCGTCAGGCGGACGATTCCCTCGGGAAGCATTTCCGCAATGAGCGTGGCCATCATGTTGAACGAATGGGCGAGAAAAAACGTAGCGAGGCCGACCCCGGCGAGGCGTGCGTAAGACATGATGTCACCGAGGATTCCGCTGAGGTCGAACACCCAAAGGATGCTGCCGAGAAACCACCCTTTTTCCATGAGAGACGCGGCGACCACCATAACCACGCCCGCGAGCAGAAGGCTGAAGAGCATCATGCGGGTGAATTCGCCGGGCTGGAACCACGCCACGCCGAGCATGACAAGGACGAGGGGTATGCCCGCGAGCTGTATCAGAAAAACGCCCGAGCGTCCGAGCACAGCGTGCGCCTTTCTCTCCCGGATTCCGCGCAGGAGCATGAGCAAGTGACCGAGATTCACGTGCACGATCCCGACAACAAGAGAAGCGACGATGAACACCATCGGATTCATGTAGACGGCGTGGAGTCCCTCGGAGAGCGCGATCCCCGAGAGTCCGAAGAAGTGCGCGGGGACATCGCCGAGATAGGTGCCAGTGAGGACCCCGACGGCAATGGCGCATACGGCGCACACCGTGATGACCCGCCTGAACATGCGGAATCCTTCCGTGTCCGGGTCATCCACCATCTTCGGAAGGGCAAACCGCGCGAGCAGGAGTAGGAACAGGCCGTAGACGGCGTCCCCGAGCATGATGCCGAAAAAGAAAGCGAAGAAATACGCCACGAGCGGCGTCGGGTCCCATTCGTGGTAGCGGGGCGTGGCAAAAAGATTGACGATGGTTTCAAACGGCCGGAGCAGCCCGGGATTGCGCAGCTTTGTCGGCGGTTCGTCACCGGTCCGGGGCAGACGCGATTCAATGTGCAGGGGCGTCACCTCCGCGCGAAGCGCTTCAATCGCCGCTTCAAGGGAATCCGCCGGTGCCCATCCTTCGATGAGCACAGCGTGATCCGTCGCAAGGGCCATGTGAAGGAGGCCGAGACGGTCGCCTTCCGCGACAAGAGCCTCCCGCAGCAGAACGAGGTGCTCCATATGCGCGGCGGTTTCCTCCCGGAGCCGCGCGAGCAGCGCTTCGCGCTCGCGGCGGAGTTCCTCGATCCTCTCTTCGGGACGGTCGGGAAATTGCGCGGTTGCATCTCCCGGTGCCGCGCGAAGGAGGCGCCCGCCTTCCAACAGCAAGGCTTCGACATTCTGCCACTGCGGACGTCGGCAGACCACAAAAACCGCCGTCTCTCCGTCAAGTTCCACCGGCTCGACAACGAGTGAAACCTCCTGCAAACGCGGGGCCGCCGCGGCAAAGGATTCGCCGGGAAGCACGAGGATACCGGAGCGGAGGACGTTTCCGGAAAAGGCGAACGCATCGGCGTGGAGGTCCATCCGGTCCGACAGCCCCCGCGCGACCGCGCACAGGATCCGCGCCTCCCCCTCCGCCTCCCGCAGTTTCTCCAACCGGCAGTGCATCGCCTCCAGTCCGCCGCAGAGCTGGCGGGTGTCTTTTTCGATCTCGGAGACACCCCGCATGAGGTCGGCCTCGGCGCCGTCCGCGACCCGCACCCGTTCCTCCCGGGGCACGTAGGCCAGCGCGGCGTCAATAACCGCGATTAGATCCGCCACAGCCGCCCGCTCGCGCTCCACGGCGGCACGGTCGGCACCCTCCGGCGCGATGCCTGTCCCAACGTCGAGGACACCGGCCCGCTGGAGAGCGACGACGGTCGGCGGCGCAGCCTCCTTCGTTGTGACAAGCCGCACGCGCCGCATCCGTTCGGGCATATTCACGAAAAGGTTCACGATCCACCTCCGCGCACAATTCGCGTGATCACGGCGACACACTCCTCAGCGGCTTCCGCAGCACGTTTGCGCAACGCCTCCGCGTCGGTCTCCGCGCGGGCGACGGCTTCGCGCGCCTCCGTCTCCGCCCGATCACGGATCTCCCTGCACTCCGCTTCCGCCTCACCGGCGTCAACAGGTTGCTCTGCAATCCGCTTCGCCTCGTCCCGCGCCTCCCGCACAAGGGCGGCGGCACGCGTTTTCGCTTCGTCGACGAGCCGCGCGGCTTCCGCCTCAATTTCCTGAATGGATTGGTGGTTCTCTCCAGTCATTCCAACCTCCGAACACAGGGCGTTATGCGGCTGCGCACTCGGACTTACAACAAAAATCGGATGAATACGTCCTTAGAGTGCCCGGTCGGTTGGCCGCCTGAATTCTTTTTCGGCTAGGTTGCCAACCCAGGTGGCGCCGCATTGCGCCCGGATATGCTGTTGGCGCGCTCTCGGGCAACCAGGATGGGGTCGCGCCACGGAGAGACGCCGGGCCAATCCAACGTGGCCGGGCGGCCATCCTGGCCCCCGGCTCCACCGCGCGCACGAGGACCACAGGCGACGGATCTCCTGTGCGCCCCGCTACGCGCGCCCCGCTTTGTCTCCGAGACGGGCCATGGACGATGCAATACCCCCTCGGTGTCACAGATTTTCTGCGCGGTGAGCCGATGAGCCGATGAGCCGGTTAGATCGCTCCAACCACCTCGAACGCATCCGGCGGGCGAGAAAGCAAGCGCTACTCCGGACCCGCCGCCCACGCGAGGCAATCGGCCAATTGGCGCATGGCTTCGGGGTCGTCCTTCGTCCAGTTGAAGGGAAACTCCACGCTGTGCCGAGAACGCCACTCGGCGTGCGGGCATTGCGTCTCCCGGTAATCGACGCCGGCGCGCAGGATCTGCTCGTGCCAGAAGACCCGCGGCCCGTCATACCGGTGTGGATTCAACCGTTTCATGCGGTGGACCGGTGTGGGGATGTAGACAAAGCCGCCTGCCCCTGTCTCCCGCAGGCGGCGAAGTATGACCTCGCGGGGCGGTGCCTTCTCCGGGTCGAAAACAACCGAGAGCAGATGCCAGCAGCCCTCCGCGCCCGCGATTTCTTCCGGCAGCGAAATCCCCTCGGCGCCGCGCAACGCCGCGCGCAGGGCTGCGGCGTTGCGGCGGCGGGCATCGTTTTCGGCATCAAGCGAGGCCAGCTTGACGCGCACCAGTTCGGCACTCACGCAGCACGGGCGCCAGCCCAGTTGCAGGGTGTCGAGCAGTCCCTCCGCGCTCAGGCGCTCCACCTGGTCCGGCGCTAATCCGCGCGGGTGCTGCCCGTAGAGCTTGGCGTTTTCGCACGCGGCGGAGTCGGCGAACAGGGCGTAGCCGCCCTCCGTCCCGGCCAGTAGCTTCATGCCCATGCAACTGAAGGCGCCTCCGTCGCCGAAGAGCCCCACCCGCCCGCCGTCGATGCGTGCGCCGTGCGCCTGGCTGCCGTCCTCAAAGAGGAGCAGTCCGTGCCTCCCGGCGGTCTCCCGGAGGGCACGCACGTCGGAGACGAGTCCGAAGAGATGCACCGTCATGATGGCGCGGGTACGCGGCGTGATGCACGCCTCGACAGTCGCCGGGTCGAGCTGACCGCTCTGCGGATCGATGTCGGCGAACACCGGGACCGCCCCCACCGCTAGAATCGCCGAAATCGTCGCGCCCCAGGTGTAGGGCGTGGAAATGACCTCGTCGCCCGGACCGACGCCGTGGCCAAGAAGCAGCGCTTCGAGCGAAGCTGTGCCCGAGGCGATAAACCATGCGTGGCCGCCGCCGTGGAAAGCCTCGAGGGCGCGTTCCGTCTCGGGCGCGCCTTCGAGACGCGTCCAGTCCGCCTCCGCGAGGCGTTTCGCGGCAGCGGCCAGCGCGGCGGGATCGCGCACCGGGTAAGCCGGGGGTTTACGGGTCAATCGGGGAATCGTATTTGTTGTCATGGGAAATCACTACATTTTCAGGAACTCAGGTATGGCCGGTCTCCCGCAGCAGTCTGGCCACCGTCTCGGCGAGCCGCTCGCCGTCGCGCGGTCCTCGGCCGCGCGACTTCGCCGCCTCGACCTCGTAGCCGCCCTGCGCGAAGGCCGCTTCGTCGGGCCAGTAGCCTTCCCAGCCGTTGCTCACGGTGGCGAAGAACACCGGCCGGGTGAAGGCGGCGCGCACGCCCTCGGCGAGCGAAGCGAAAAACTCGAGGGGCAGAAAAACCAGCGCCGTTTCACCGATCCGCAGCACGGACACCTCCGGTCCCTCATCGAAGCCCGGCAGCGGCGCATTCGCCACAACA
>SLLG01000033.1 GCA_007134215.1 Opitutales bacterium
CGACCCCGACCCCACGCTTGTCGCCGCCTACGATCTCTACGGCTCACTCCTCGGCTCCGCCCCCACGACAGCGCCCGCCGCAGGCGACACGCTCGCCATGCCCGCCGCGCGCATGGAGGGTCTACGCCTCGACGAGACAGCGCTCGTTCTCGTTTTCGCCACGGAGGCGAATTTTCCGGTGCAGTCGGGTATCGGCGACCAGTCCCAGGGCCGCGAACTCATCGCCGTGCGCCCCATGCCCCTCGATCCGGTGCAGCCGTTCGTCTACACCGACTTCGGCAACCTCGGCGGTCTCGCGAACCTCACGGCCGAGGCCGACGCATGGGTCGCCGCCGCACAGGCCTATTATTTCAACCTCCAGCGACCCGTCCTCGCCGTCGAAGATTTCGACTACCGCGAAACCCTAGCCGCCCTCCTCCTCGAAGCCTTCATCGGAAGAGAGCTGTACAAACGCGGCACCGATCCCGACGCCTCGCTCGACCCCGTCACGGAAGGCTTTCCGAGCCCCTTCATTTCGCTCACCCGCTTCCGCGGTATCGAGACGGCGGTGCCCGTCGCCGAGGCCTCCGGCGATCCCGCGCAGACGGTCATCCCGACGCGCGCCCACATCCGCGCCCTCCGCCGCCAAGTCGTGCCGCACCTTCCCGCCTACGACCTGCCCGCCGTCTTCGAGACACTCCACGACGCCGTCCTCAACCCGCCCGCGGCCGCCGCCGAAGCTCTCCTTGAACTCGCGGAGGAGATCCACCGCCTCTCCGCCGCAAACGCCCCCGACGGCTCGCGCCGCGCACCCGTCACCGCCCTGCGGCGGCTCATCCGCCACGGCGACCTCGACACGACCGGCTACGCCGCCGACCCCACCTTGCCCGCGTCGCTCGTCAACAACGCCGCCGCCGGTGCGGAAGCCCTCCTCGACCTGCCCGCCGCGCGCGAGTTTGTAGGCGTTTACCTCCTTGTCACGCCCGACTCCATCGGCGACCCGCTCGCCCCATTGCCCGAGCTGCTCGGGTTCGCGCCCACCATGGATCCGGCGGACGCCTTCCCGGGCACGGGTCTCGCCACCCTCGTCGATTCCAGCCACAACCCGCTGCACCTTCCCCGCGCTTTCAACCTGCCGCCGGGCTCCATCATCGAGGCCAACGGTCTCCTCCTCGCCGGCGCCCCCGGCGCGGCCTTCACCCTCGAAGTCATCCCGCCGGTCACCGTCGTTCACCTCGAACTCCCCGCGCCCGTCGACAGCAACGACAACCTCATCCCCGACGCCCTCGAGGAACTCTTTCCCGACATTCCCCTCGATCCCTTCGCCGACCTCGACGGCGACGGCTTTTCCCTCCTCCAGGAACTCATCGACGGCACGAATCCGTTCGACCCGGATGATTTCCCGGCGGGCGATCCCCTCGACCTGAGCCCGCCGGTCGTCGGTATCATCCCCGCCAATCCCACCGTCATTTTCGACGTAGGCTTTCAATATCCCGCGGCAGCCGCCCCCTACGTCGGCTTCCGCCTCCACGCCGGCGACGACCTCGAAACCTTCACCGACACCGGCATCGACGCCGCCCACCTCGGCGGAGGCCAGTTCGGCCTCTCCATCGACACCGGCGGCAACCTCCCCGCGTTTTTCACCTTCCGGATGTACCTGAAGTGATCCGCTTGCAGACGGCGGATACCGGCCACTGATTTCCCGCCCGCACTATGGCCGACCCGGCGGGACATCCGTTCCGTCACGACCCGCGCTCTTTATGCGTCCCTTCAAGTGGAGAATCACAGCCGCGAAGACCAGCAGAATTCCGGCGACGGCCAAGGAGTAGGCGAGCCCGGTCCTACCGCCCCCGTGGACAACCATGGCCAATACATCGAGCAACCCGCCAGCGGCAACACCAACAATCAGCAGCACCGGAGAGTTATTCATGGCTATTTCGCCAACCAGCTTCCGGAATAAAGCAAGGTCACCGGACAAAAAGAACTCAGATTGCTCCGACGCACCCTGAAGGGCCGACGACAATAAAGTCCCGGCAGCTTCCGCTGTGGCGCATGGAGGCACACGGGTATGGCTTGCCGCCGCCGGGAAATTCCGTTGCAACCGTAGTCTTCCTATGCCGCAAAACCCCTCCAGCAGCCCAAGCCCCGCCCACCGCGTCATGCTCACGCACACCCTGCGGAAGACACCGATGTTCGCCGATATTTCCGGTGAGTCGTTGGAACGCCTCGTCGAAGGATGCCATTTGCAGAAAGTTCCGAAAGGCGGCTACCTCTTCCATGAAGGCGAGGAAGCCAACGGGTTCTACGTCGTCCACTCCGGCGCGGTGAATGTCCACCGCGTCACCGAGGACGGGCGCGAGCAGGTCATCCGCGTATTCTACCCCGGAGAGAGTCTCGGCGAAGTCGTGATTGTGGGTGACCGCAGCTATCCCGCTTCGGCGAAGACCGTGGAAAACAGCCAAGTGATTCTCGTTCCGACGGCTTTTTTCCGCTCGCGCATCAAGGAAGACCCCGACCTCGCGCTGCGCATTCTCGCTTCGATGAATATGCACTTGCGGTATCTTGTCGAAACCGTCGAAGACCTTAAACTCAAGCAGGCGGAATCGCGCGTCGTGCAGTGGCTCCTGCGCCAGGCGACCAGCCATGGCCTCGATACCGCCCCGTCGGCGGAACTCACCCTTCCGCTGCCCAAGCACCTCCTCGCCAGCCAGCTCGGAATCACAAGCGAAACGCTCTCGCGCGTGTTCGCGCGGCTGCGCGGCGAGAACCTCGTCACGGTGGAAGGCAAACGCGTCGTTTTCAAAGACCTTGACGGTTTACGCGGCTACCTCTTGCGCGCGGAAGGCATCGAGTGACGGGATTCGACGGCAAACCGGCCCGGCTTCCCCAGACCTTCCCCGCGCGGGTCAGTGCCGTGCCGCGCGCAGGAGCAGAGCGAGACCGAGCACCTGGCAGACGACGTTCGGGATCCAGACGAGGATATCCGCCCGCGCCGAGGGACTGCGGTCGAGCCAGCCGACGAGGACAATCGCCAGATAGTAGCCGAGGGCGAGCGCAAGGGCGAGGCTCGCGTTCACATAGGTCTCGGACCGGCTCGCCTTGATGCCGAGAGGAACGCCGACAAGCGCGAGCGAAAAGATGCTGAAGGCCATCGCGAAGTTCCGGCTGATGTAGAACTGGGTCTCCGCAAGGTCTTCGGCGAGCGCGCGTCTGGCGCCCGCGTCCGTCTCGAGCCGGATCTCCGCGCGCAGGCGCTCGCGCTGTTCGCGCAGGCGGTCGAGCGACATCCACGAAGTCTTGAGCGGTTGGTGCGCGCGGCCGAGCAACCGGTCGAGCGGCAGGAGCACGCTTGTACTCTGGAACGAAACGGTCGGCGGCACCCCCGTGAGGTTGTCGGGGTCGCGCTCGTCGCGCAGTTCCGTGAAGCCGTTGCGCAGGGTGAGGATGAGGGCGTCGCGCTCCATTTCGTAGCGAAAGGCACCGCTCTCCGCCCGCAGTAGTTTCACGGCGCGCCGCTCCGCGTCGAGTTCCCACAGCCAGAACTCGCGCATCAGGTCGCCGTCTTTCTCGCCCACGTAGAGGACGTATCCCGGAAAGTCGTGGATGAAGGCACGCGGAATGATGAAGCGCAGCGGGTCGGTGCGGACAAGGTTGCTGAGCGAATCGCGGTAGGAAGCCCGCGCCGAGGGCGCGTACCATGCGTTGATCCATACCGCCAGCATTGTCGCCATGAGCGCGAAGAGCAGGACCGGCGCCGCCACCGACCAGAGCGAGACGCCGCTCGCCTTGAGGGCGGTGAGTTCGCGGTTGGCGGAGAGCCGCCCGACGAGGATGAGGATGCCGATGAGCACCCCGAGGGGCATGGCAAACGACACCGCGTAGGGCACGAGGAGCACCAGTAGCTGGAAAAACAGCGCGAAGGAAATCCGCCCGTCCGCCAGCATACCCGCGATGTCGCGCATCGCGTTGCCGGTCAGCAGGACAAAGACGAACAAAAGCACACCGCCGACACACGCGACCGACAACGACGCAAAAATGTGCCTCTGGACCAGGTTCATGAGCCGGCGGCGGGGCTTTGCTCAGTTGAAGGAACGCCCGCAGCCGCAGGTCGTCTTCGCATTGGGATTGCGGATCTCAAACCCCTTGCCGCTCAGCCCGTCGTCGAAATCGATCTCCGATCCGCTCAGACGCTCAAGGCTTTTCGCATCGACGAAAAAGCGCACCCCATGGCTTTCGCAAGCCTCGTCGCCCTCGCGCGGCTCGTCAAAAGACATCGCGTATTCGAGGCCCGAGCAACCGCCCGATTCGATGAAAACGCGCAGGCTCCTTTCACCCGCTCCGCGCTCTTCCCCCAGTCGGCGCACCGCCGAAGCGGCCCGTTCTGTCAGTGTTATCATGCGCCTAATATCGCCCGCCGCACACCCGCTGTCAACGCCCCGGACTGTCTCCGCTCCTTTCCGCAGCATTTTTCATGCACATTTCGGAGATGCCGCTTGCATACAATCCCGCCCCGCGTATCGATAAGAGACTGTGTTTGAAAAAGCGGAACTCCACGGCAGGCTAACCTACCGACTGACCGGATTCCTCGCGGAGGGCGGTATGGGCGTCGTCTACGCGGCAGAACAAGTCGGCGCGCAGGATTTCCGCAAACGCGTCGCCCTGAAAATCATCCGCGACGAATACGCCCGCCTGAAGGCGTTCCGCGCCAATTTTCTCGGCGAGGCGCGCCTCGTTGCCGACCTCATCCACAACAACATTGTCCAGATCTACCACTTCGGCGAGTATGAAGGGCGCTACTTCATGTCCATGGAACTCGTCGAGGGCTACACCCTCGGGGACTTTCTCCGGCAGCACGAGGCGCTCCGCCTGCAGGTGCCCGTCGACCTCGCCGTCTTCCTCGTCTCGCGCGTCTGCCGCGGGCTGAGCTACGCCCACACGAAACCCGGCCCCGACGGGCGTCCGCTCAACATCGTCCACCGCGACATCAACCCGCGCAACACGCTCCTCGGCTTCGAGGGCGAGGTGAAGATCACCGACTTCGGCATCGCCAAGGCGCGCGACCTCATGTACAACGAGGAAGGCAGGGTCATCGCCGGCAAGGACGATTACCTCTCCCCCGAGCAGGCGCACATGGAAGTGACCGACGCCCGCTCCGATCTCTTTGCCGCGGGTATCATGCTCACCGAACTTCTCTGCGGCGAAAACCCCTTTGCCGCCGCCTCGCCGGAAGAGACGCGCGAAAACATCACGCGCCGCCCCCTGCCCGACCCGCGCGAATACCGCCAGGGCATCGACCACGATCTCTTCCGCATCATCCGCACCGCCCTCGCCCGCGACCGCTCGCGGCGCTTCCAGTCGGCGGGCGAGATGCTGCGCCGGCTCGAATACTACCTCTACAGCGATCACTACGGCCCCACGACGGAAAAACTCGCCCAATACGTGCGGCGTCTCTTCGCCAACGGCCCCGCCTTTGCGCGGGACATCCCCGGCGACGTGCGCTCGCTCGTTCCCGGACACCGGGAGACAACCACATGACCGTTCCCTGATCCATGCCGTCCCAAGGCCTTCAACAAGTCCAGAAACTCAAGCAGTCGCTTGTCCTCGCTCCGCAGCTTCGCCAGTCGCTGAAAATCCTCCAGGTCCCGGCGCTCGAGCTGCGCTCCGTCATCCTCGAGGAACTTCAGGGCAACCCCGTCCTTGAAGAACTCTCCAACAACGACATCTCCCTCGAGGACGAAACCGCGAAACAGCGTGACGGCGATGAACCGCCCGAAGCCGACGACGAACCGGGCGACAACGGACGCCTCGAATTCTCCGATGACTTCTCCGTCCTGCGCAAGCTCGGCGAAGACTGGTCCGAGCACATGCGCCAGGAATCGGGCGAAATCGAGTATTCGAGCGAAGACGCGCGCCGCCGCCAGCACTTCTTCGACTCGCTCACGGGCGATACCTCGCTCCAGGAAAGCCTCATGGAGCAGGCCCGCATGACCGAGTCCGACCCCGAAATCCTCAAGGCCCTCGAATACCTCATCGGAAGCCTCGACGACAAGGGGTTCCTCACCGCCTCGGTCAGCGACATCGCCCTTATGGCGGGGGTGTCGCTCAAGAAGACACAGAACGCCGCCGCCCTCATCAAAACCCTCGAGCCCGGCGGCATCGGCGCGGCCGACATCCGCGAGTGTCTCCTTATCCAGTTGCGCCACGCGGGCCGCGGCAACCGCCTCGAAGCGACCATCATCCGCGACCACTGGGACCTCCTTCTGCGCCGCCGCCTCCCCGACATCGCCCGCAAAACGGGCGCCTCCGCCGAAGAGGTGCGCGAGGCCGTCGACGAAATCCGCAAACTCGACCCCGCGCCCGGGCGCAACTTCAGCGACGACGCCAACCGCGTCATCGAGCCGGACGTCACGGTCGAGCGCGACGACAACGGCGAGTGGAACATCATCCTCGAGAGCGACTACATCCCGCGCCTTCGCCTCAGCCCGCAATACAAAGAAATGCTCGCCAAGGGCGTCCTCAAAGGAAAGGACCGCGAATACGTGCAGGAAAAGTTCCGCAGCGGCCGCTTCCTCATCAGCTCCATCGAACAGCGCCAGCAGACCATCGAGAAGATCACCCGCGAAATCCTCCGCAAACAACGCGACTTCTTCGAGCACGGCCGCTCGCAGCTCCGCCCCCTCACCATGAGCCAGGTGGCCGACGCCGTCGGCGTGCACGAAACCACCGTCAGCCGCGCCATCGCCAGCAAATACATCCGCACGCCCCACGGCGTCTTTGAATTCAAATACTTCTTCACCCCCGGCTACGCCGGCTCCGACGGCCAGTCCGTCTCCAACACAACCGTCAAGGAGCGCATCGCCCGCATCATCGACGCCGAGCCCCCGCAGAAGCCCTACAGCGACGCCGCCATCGTCAAAATGCTCGAAGAAGACGGTATCAAAATCGCCCGCCGCACTGTCGCCAAATACCGTGAGGAACTCGGCATCCTCCCCACCAACCTCCGCCGGCGGTATGATTGACGGGCTCGCAAGAAGGCAATACAACGATGAAGAGCGAAAGCTTCCCGCCCTCGTGTTCCACCGCCCACGCTTTCTCCAATTCCACCACCGCGCCCTCGCCACGCCGCGTCCGCGCACCCTCCCCGTACAACAGCTTCCGGTACACCCCGCGCCTCCGCGCGCAGGTCCTTTTCGGAAACGGGACATTTCTGTCCTCCGTTTACCGTAGTCCGGTCCCTTCCAGGGACCGGGTCCCGAGCCGCACGCCCGTCTCCGCACCCCGCGGACTTTCCGTCCGTTCCCCTGCCACCGTTCCGGGGGCCGGGACGGCCCCCGGCTACGTCAGCGCCCGCAACTCCGCCGCCGCCACCCGATCCGCCCGTCGCCCCACTGGACCCGCGCGCTTCCACCTCCGCCGTCCCCGCTCCAACGCGCCACGGATCCCCTCCAGCGACAGCGGCTGACGTCCACGCGAAAGCGGCGCGCCATACAACAACGCCGCGCGACGCAGCAACTCCTCGTCGTCGATCTCACCCACCTCCCCCGGCACCCGCACCAGCAGATGGAA
>SLLG01000304.1 GCA_007134215.1 Opitutales bacterium
AGATGGTGTTGCCGATGTAGTATTTCTCCGCGTGGTTGTTGATCACCTGGGCCCACATACCGGAGATTTCGAAGTTTTTGTTGCCGCGGTTGAAGACCCAGTTGTCCCGCACAATGACATTTTCAGCGTAATAGCCGCTGCCCGGCGTGAAGACCGTGGGGTTGTCCTGGTTGCCGCCGTAGTTGCTCTTGTTCACATCGATACCGATGTGGTTGGCGTAATCGAAAAGGACGTTGCGCATACCGGCGTTCTGGATCTCGCGATACACGAAATTCCTCGTCGGCTTGGCAAGAACATTATTGGCGATGAAAATGTTGCCGCCGTGAGCGGTGAGGCGGCCGGTGAACCGGTAGTGGCTGAACGAATCTTCGCTCATGTTCGTATTCCCGCTCCGGTCCGGATAGAACATATCGTTGAAGGTGGCGCCGTCCTGGATCTTCACGTTCATGGCAAGGCGCCCGCTGCCCGCGGAGACATCCGAGTGCCAGCCGTCCGAGGCGTGAATGGCGTGCATGTAGTGCTCACCGTTGGGGGCGTGTCCGGCCCAGGTGTCCTCCGGCGGGGCGAACGCGGGCCATGCTGTTTTGAAAACGCCGCTGAACCAGCGCCCCTCGTTCATTGTCGCGGCGCGCGGGGTGTGGTAGCCCCAGTAAATCACTCCGCCCTCAAGCTTCACGTTGACGATGCCGACGTTGGTCACGTCGGCGATCGTGTCCTCGCCCTCGCCGGGCGTGATGCCGATGAGGTTCCAGTCGGACGGCAGTTCGCCGGCGGAATTCGGGTCAAGCGACACGGGATCGGTCCCGCGCATCTGCATCGGAAAGGTGAAAACGGTCTGCGGCGTAAGGTTGTGCGCCACATCGTTGGCGAAGAGCGGATTGGCCGGATCTTCGCTCGCGCGCACCACGGCCTGGGCCTCCCCAGGCAGGGGATCGGCGCCGCGGATGACCACGCCGCTCTTGAGCATGAGCCCGCGACTTGTCGGGCCGATACCGGGACCGTAGCCCATGTCCGGCAGGTCGAAGTGGTAGGTGCCCGCCGGGTAGTAGAGCACGCCGCCGCCCTGCGCGTGGAGTTCATCGCGGGCGTTTTCGAAACGCTCGAAGTGGTTGTCGCCGTCGGTGTAAGCCGACATGTCGATGACGTTATCCCAGCGCACCGAATCGGTCCACACCGGGTAGTCATTCGCGTACTGCCCGGCCACCGGATTATCGGTAGGTTGGGCTGCCAAGGCACCGGTGAAAAGAAACGAACCGAGGGCGAGCGAAACGCTTCGGACCGCCCGCGTTAGCGCCGGTGCCCCGCCGGGTCCGGATTGTGGAATGAAGTAGGAGGGTATCATGGCTTTAAGGACAATGGTTGGGTTTGAGATGAAAAACGGAATTTGGGTCGTGCGGCCAAAGGGCGTGTCCGAACACTGAACGAGTTTCGCCGCCGCGCGACCGCGACAATACACACGGTATCATCCCCGTTTCCCGAGTTCTACCCCGTTTTCCGTGATTAAAGACTGATTTCGGGAAAGAGGAGTTGCTCTACCGCGCCGAATGCACAGATTACGGGGTCGTGCGAGAGGAACTCGGTTACATTCACCATTCATGCAGGCACCGGCCAATGGCGCTCGTTTTTGAGACCTTCCAACGGCGTTGGTCGTCTCTGTCAGCGATTCCGGTTTTCGACGGAGGGACGGGCGAGAGAGTGAACCGCAGTGTGGAGAGCCCGGAATGCCGCGCGTGGGTGGGCATGCTGGCCCGGTACGAGGAGCGGGCGCTGGCAGCCAGACTATCCATCCCGGTTTTGAATTACAGCAACTACCATGGACCGTCCGCAGAGGCCATAAATGTATTTTTCGACGAGCACGAGATCGGACGACTGGCGGCGGAGTCTTTTCTCTCCAAGGGACACACCCACTTCGTTGTCGCCGCCTATGAAAATGTAGCGTTCAGCACGGAACGCAGCGAGGCATTTCAAGAGCGATTGCGTGAGGCGGGGAAGAGTGCCTCCATCTGGACGCTTGATCCGGGTCTGCGCGAAAACCCACTGCGCTTCGAGTTGGAGCGCCGCAAGCTCTTTCAAAAATGGTTCGAAGAAGTTGAACTGCCGGCTGCGGTTTTCTGCGTCAACGACTTGGTCGCCGCACACGTCACCCGCATGGCCGAAATGCACTTGGGTGACCGCGCATGGCTGCTGTCTCTGGCGGGAGTGGACGACACGGCCACGTCCGAGGGCCTGCCCCAGCTAAGCAGCTTGCTTCCTAATTACACAGGCGTTGGCGAGGCCCTTGCCGGGATTCTCCGGGCCGCCTTGGAAAGCGGCCACTGGGAAAACGGGAGTGTCCGCCGCATTGCCGGTGCCCGCTGGATTGAACGGGAATCCACCTGGGGAGGGCCGGGGGGTCGCAGCCCTTTGGTCGCCCGTTGCGTCCGCGAAATCGAGAAAATTCTTGAAAGCGACGAGTCTCCCTCCGTGTCCTCCCTTGCCGGGTCACTTGGGGTGTCCCGCCGCACGCTCCTTGCCTATTTCCGGGACTCAACGGGACGCACGTTGCGCGATTACCTCATCGACGCACGTATCAAGCGGGCAGCGAAACTTTTGCAGGAGACCGAACGTAGTATCGCGGACATCGCGTTTGCCACCGGGTTCAGCAAACAAAGCAATCTCTCGTTCCGTTTTCGCCAGGTTTACGGGATGCCCCCCCGCGATTTCCGGCAAAGCTCCAAAGCGACAGATGCCTGAACGCACCGCCGCCTGAACTCCCTGACAACCCGTTTTCCGGGTGCGGCGACACGACTTCTTTCTTACAGTTGGACGGAAGACCCTTGACGATGTTGGATAATCGGTCTTTCGCTCTCTCCTCCCTTCGCCTCACCGTTTTTCGATGATGACTCCATACCTTGCTCAGAAGACGCTGTCATGGCATCTTCGTACGTCCCCTCACGCACTGCCGTTCGTAATCGACCCGCCCATGAAATCCCTCCGCATTCTGTCATGTATATTTCCGATGCTCATCTCCGCCGCTTTGTCCGGGCAGAGCTGGCCGCAGAACGGCGTCGAGTTTACCCACAACGAAAGCACCTGGGCTTACTGGGTTCCGGAAGACGCCCCGGCCGGTGAAACGCTGCGCGTCATCGTCCGGATGCGCGGCGCCGGCGCAGGAATCAACCGGCCCTCCGAGATCATAGACGCCTTGACCGAACGCGGCGTGCACGCCGTCGTCGTGACCAACGCGGATTCCTACCGCGAGGTCCTCGCCGCCGAGCTAGTCGATCAGTTGCGGACCGATCCGCACAGCCTCAATGTACATGGCGATATTGTGCTCACCGGCTTTTCGCGCGGCGGGCAGATGACCAACCGCATTATGCAACAAATGCCGGACCGGCTCTTTTTGGCGGCACCGCAGAACCCCGGCTCCGTGACCACGCCGAGCGGCCGACTCGTGCAGAACATCGACACCAATCAAGGCGGCTGGACTGACATTGAGATGGGTCCGAGCGCCCCCGGCACGACCGGGTGGACCGGTTCGGACACGACAGTTGGTCTCGGCGAGCCGGCCGTGCCGGCCGCACGCGATGTTCCGATCCTCAATATCATGGGCATAAACGACCGGCCCCGCTACACGTCGACGTATTTCATGAACATGGAGATGCAGCATCTCTTTGAGCATCCCCACTACGAGACGTTCTGGGCTCCCGGCGGACACTCCACCCAGCACGTGGCGCAGTTGGCCATCGTCGACAAGATGCTGCGCCTCGAAGAGCACCCGGACAACTCGCCGCCGACAGCAAAGATCGACGGTCCGCGCGTGATCGTCGTCAACCCCGGCGACTCGCATACCCTCACTGCAGCGGCGACCCACACGGAGCACGACGACGCGGACCTCCAGCTCTTCTGGCAACAGGTCAGCGTGGAGTCGCACGACTTCCGCTCAACCGACCAACACAGCTACGCAGCGCGCTACATCGACGGCGTCGACGGCTGGATTCCGATTCACAATAATGCCGCAATCCGCCCCAGCCGCGAACCGGGCGGCGCAATGGGCCCCGGTCAGGCTCTCAGCCGAACCGACAGCTTCAGCTTCACGGCCCGGTCCGTGGACGAAGACACCCCGATCTTGATTGAGTTCCGCGCAACCGACCCGCTCGGCTTCACGCAGACAGATTCCGTTCTGGTCGTCATCAACGGTCCACCGCGCATCCTCGAAGGCCCCGTCGACCACCGGACGATCCTGCGCGACACACTCGCCGGGCTGCGGTACCGCGCTCTCGATATCGATTCGGCCTCGCTCTCGTGGTCGGTGGAGAGCGGGCCGGCCCAAGGTACGCTCGATTTCATTGAAAGTTCCGGCGAGTTCGCCGACCTCATTTACCGGCCAGCGGAAGGATATCTCGGCGAAGACACTTTTGTTCTGCGGGCGACAGACGGGCTCGGCCTGCACGCGGAACTGACTGTCGAACTGACGGTCACGGAGTCGTCCATTATAATTCCCGCCGAAATGAACGCCGTGCAACAACGCTCCACGGATCAAGCCGGCTCCTTGATAGACGGCGCTACCATGGAGCTGAAGACGGGGCCGTATCCCGACTGGATGGACTTTCGCTCAGCTTACATCCGCTTTCCGCTCGACGCCGTGACGGGCGAAACCGTCTCCGCCGAGGCGCATGTGCATGTCAACACGCGCAACCGTGATACAGGTACCGATACCATCACCGTCTACCGCATGCCGACGGACCCATGGGATGGGAGGGATGGCCTCGCGTCCACTTGGGGTATCGTACAACCCCTTCCCGGCGCGCCGGACATCGTCGACACATTCTCCGTGGACGGTCCGGGCACGTATTCCGTCGACGTCACGGCGGCAGTGGAGGCTGCCGTCGCCGCCGGAGAGCGTTCACTCACTTTCATGTTGCGCAGCGACTCCAACGACGGCCCATCCTACGCTTCCCGCCACTGGCCCGAGCCCGCTTTGCGGCCGCGCCTTGAGATCGTCTCGACCGGTCCTCCAGTGCGACCTCCGGACGCTTTTACCACCTGGATTGCTGGCTTTCCGCAGGTGCCTCTCCACCAGCGCGGTCCCCTCGACACCCCCGTGGGCGACGGCGTGCCCAATATCGTTAAGTTTGCCTTCGGCCTCGCCGCCGACGCCAGCGCCGTCGAGACCCGCGCAAAAGTCGACCGCGCGGGTCTGCCATGGGTCGACCGCGCCGGAACCGAAAAAACGCCTTCGCACGTATGGACCCTGCGCTACCAGCGCGACCCGGCCCTCGTCGGCGAAATCGAATACGTTCCCGAATGGTCGGAAGATCTCCGAAGTTGGCAATCCGGACCCTTTGATAAAACGGTAGTCTCCAACGCCGACGGCACGGAACACGTGCAAGCCCGCCTCGACCTTGATCCCCCGCCCAAAAGCCTCTTCATGCGCGTGCGCCTCGACTACGGCGAAATGACCGGTGCGCCCTAGTTCCGTGCTCCCGTGAATCTGATACAAAAAGTTCCACCCCCGAAGCGCCGTCCCCAAGCCTTGTCACCCACTGGAGTTCATCACACATTAAAACCATGCGCATTGCCCTTGTCGGAGACCTTCACTTCATTTCGCCGGATGATCCATCCCGTCGGTGGCGGGAGCGGCGACGGCATTTCGCGGAAGCCTGGCCGTCCTTCGCGCGGACCGTTTCCCTCCTGCGCGATGAATCGCCCGATCTCGTTGTCTTCCTGGGCGACCTCGTGGATTATTACAGCGACGAAAATCGCGACTTTGCCCTCGATCAGCTGAGTGCCTTGAAAACGCCGTGGCTGGTTACGCCCGGCAACCACGACTTCTCGCTCGCGGGCGAAACCGACGAAACGACCCCCGACCGCCCGGACACGGATGAGATCCGGAGACGCTGGGCGGTCCGGGGCGTCGCCATGGGCAATCGCTCGGTCGACGCCGACGGCGTGCGCCTTCTCCTCGTCGACAGTCCCGACAGCTCCGTGCCGGAGGGTACGGCCGACTGGCTGCGCCGGGAAACAGATGACTCGGCGCGCAATTTCCTCATTACGCATGTTCCCCTCAACACGCCGGAGATGGCCGACTACATCCTCTCTGTGGAACCCCAGCGCGACCTGCGGAGATACGTCCAGAGCAAAGCCCCCACACTCTTCGACGAGGCCGTGCGCGGCCGGGTCGAAGCTGTCTTCTCCGGGCATTTGCACTTCCCCGGCCATGTGCGGGCGGACGCAACGGCCATGCACCTCCTGCCCCTTGGTCTTTGCGCTTTTGGGAAAGCCTATCGCGGCCAGGGAGGTATCTGCTTTATAGATACCTCTGAGAAGAAGTCGCCCGTCCGCATGCGGGAGTGAATGCCATTCGGGGTCGCATGGCGCCGGGTCGCATGGCGCCGGGTCTACGCAATCGATGCAATTTATGGGTCGACGTACCAAAGCGCGCGACAGACCGCTTCAAGGGTCCAGGCGGGAACCGGCGGCGTGGAGTGTTTCGCGGAGGCGCTCGTGGTCAAGGGCGGCGGCGGGGGCGTTGTCGCGGATGGCCTGCACGGCGGCGGCGCCGGCTGCCTGCCCCATCATGGCGCAGGCGGGTTGGTCGCGGATGGCGGCGTTTGTCATAAGGTCGCTGCTCACACAGCGTCCGGCGGCCCACAGATTGCGCCAGCCCTTGGGCACGAGGATGCCATAAGGGAGGCCATAGGACTCGCCGGGAGCCAGTTTGTCCTCTGCCTCAAACTCGCGAAGGAAGCGTTCGTATTCTTCCACGCTTGTATCGTAGACGTGGCGGTCGACTTGTTTGCAGTAGATGGCAATCTGGTCGGAAAACTGGCGGCGGGCACGGTAGTCCGCATGAGACAGCTCATACTCGCCGACGATGCGGCGGGATTCGCGAATGCCGGGGAGCGGTGCGGTGGTGAGGTTGATGGCGTGCTCGCATCCGGGGAGGTAGCGGCGGAAGAATTCGGTGTACTCCTCGCTCAGTTGGCGACCCCGGATCATGGCGTCGCTGAGGCTGCGCTGCGAGGTGGCATCAGTGTCGAAGAGGTGGCCCGCGTTGAGGATGCCCCAGGAATCACCGGTGCGGAAGAGGCCGGGAACATGCCGGTCGGGCTGGGAAAAGTATCCGTCGGCGAGGGCTTTTTCAACCGCCGCCTGTTGGTCGCGGAGACGGTCGAAGCGGTTGAAGTCGACGTTGGCAATAAGGGAACAAAGCGTGGGGGGCATGATGCGCGGCGTATCTTTCCCCGCCGTGCGGCAGGCTGCGCCTGCCATGGTCGCGAGATGGGCGTCGCCCGTCGCATCAATGAAGGTCCGCGCGGGCACGTAGGAAAAGCCCTCGACGGAATGGAGAATGACCCCGTTCACCGTGCCCGACTCGGCACAGGCATCGACGTCGACCAGCTTGGTGAAGAACCGTAGATCGACACCCGCGTCGAGGCACTGCTTGTCGAGCAGGCGCTTGAGGGCCTCGGGGTGAAAACCGATCCCGCCGGTCTCCTTTTGCCAATACTCCGGACGTCCCCGGCCCGGCTGGAGATGGCCGCCCGCATGGAGCGC
>SLLG01000297.1 GCA_007134215.1 Opitutales bacterium
GTGAAAGCGCGGCGCGAGGTCCCCTCCACCTGCACAACCACCCGCTCCATGTAGCGGCCCGTCTGCGCGTTGAGGACACGGCCGGTGACCGTTCCACGGTCATCCTGCGCGACGAGGGGCGGCGCGATGCCGGTAAAAGCGATGAGACTTACAAAAAACCACACCACGGGGCGGACGGATGCCGACGCAAATGACGGTGTGCGCCGTAATGGTGCAGGGAGCGGGTAAGGGGTGTTCATGAAACTTTATGAATTCAGTGAGGGTGAGTAATCGGTTTCCGGGCAGGTCGGCTCGGGCGAAGCTGAAAACGTCAGGCGGTCAGGGCAAGGAGCGGGAAAACGCGGGTAATCCACAAATAGATACGGCACGGCGCACCGCCCCGGATGCAGCCGGAGCATAAATAACCGTATCTTTCCCGGCCTCTTTTCCGACGTTGAATTTCAAGGAGCCCAAACCCATTGTCTTTTATCTGTTAACAGTTGGACGGGGCACCGCGCAAGGGAAAAGTTCATTTTTCTGCATGAAACAATTTGAACTATTTTATATTTCATTCACCCGCGCCCCCTGCCCTACTCGCCGGGCGTGAATTCAATGCGGTAAAACTCCTTCGGATCCGCGTGCTCGAGGACAAACTCAACGGTCTCCCCGACCGTCTGCGGATTCGCCTCGGCACCGGGCACGGGGGTCCACGGGTCGGTCGCGCCGAGATCGGTCGAGCGCTCCACGCGGTAGTGACCCACCGCCGCGTTCTCGAAGCCCAGCACGAGGGTGCCCGCCGTTGCGTCGCGCACGAAGGACAGGTTTCGCGTGATGCCGTCGCCGACGACCACCGGCGGATCATCCGCCGGTGGGGTGACGGAAGCGTAGGTCGTACCCAACCGTATTTCATCAATTCGCGTCCCGGTGTAGTCCGCGCCCTGACCCTGACCCTCGAAATCCGGTTCGTCTTTCAACTGCGACGGACCGTTGTTGAACATCCGGAGCATGACACGGTCGACGGCGAGGTCGGTGAGCATCCAGAACGTGGCAACAGGCTCGCCGGGATCCTCAACGCCGACGGGCGGGTTGATCCACCAAGACGCCACCTTCCAGTCGAAGTTGAGGTGCATGACGAGGAGAACCGTCTCCCCGTCCACGACCGGAACATCACTCAGCGACCATTTCGCCCCGTGCACACCTCCCTCGTAAAGCCGCTCGCCGCCGGCCGACCAAACGGTTTGGTCCAGCGTCGCGTTATTGCTGACCCCGAAGTAAAGCGAATTGTGCTGCGCGATCGGATCGGAAAAGGTGAACTGAAACCACCCCCCGCCCTCCGGATCGCCGGCGATCTTTGCGTTCATGAGGACGCTGATCCAGCGCTGACCAGTCTGGTAGTAATACATATAGCCGGGCTGGGCCGACTCACCCTTAATGAGGCGGTGCGTTATGTTGCTGGCCTGCGTCTGCTCGTTGTGAAAGACAAAAGCACCGCCCGTGCTCTCCAGCCCCGGATAGGTCAATCACTCGTCCGTGACGCCGTGGTAAAAGGCGTCGGGCCCCTCGTCCTCCTTCCATGCCCACCAATTCACTTCGCCGTCACCGTCCGGCTTCCAGCCGAAGCTGGTCTCGCCGGCGGTGCCGTGAATCTCCCCGGCGGGGATGTCGAAGCCCTCGTAGAGCAGAAGCTCGGCGGGCAAGGAAAAAGGGAGCGCGAGCAGGGAGATTGTGACAGCGGCTGACAAAACGGTCGTGAGCGTATGCAATAGTTGTTGTTTCATGATTGTGTTTCTTTCGGGGTGATGGATTCGGAAGGCATGGATCCCGGTTTCGCCCGGAAGCAGCCCGGAAAGGTCGGCTGACGGGACCCGCCGGGACGGCGGGCCGACAACTGTTTCAGCAGTGTTCGGGCATATTTCATCGGGGCCGGAAGTGAAATCCCGGCAGAACCGAAGCACCGGGCAAATCTTTTGGCGAATGGGGTGAGAATGGAAAAACTGAAAGCAATGATTGCAGCGCGCGGAAACAGAAGCAAGAAATTTTTCACGTTTCTGCATATGAAATAAAATGAAACTGCAATTACTCCGCCGTGCTGGACAAACCGCCGCGCAGTGCCTACACTGATTCCGCAGTGGCATGCATTTGTTTGCCCGGAAAACAAACAACACCAGAGACAGGAGAGCTTCTTCCATGAGAATCATCGTTCACAGCCTTATCGCCGTGTTTGCTCTGACCCTCCTTCCGCTGCGGGCGGTGCCCTCCCCCGCGGCCGAAGCAACACTCAAGGTCACCTTCGAAGACGTGACAGAGTTCACCGACTTCGTCCTCCACCACCTCTCTGAAGAAAAGACACAGGAGATGTTTGAGCGCCAACTGGACCGCTACTGGAAGGCGCGTCTCGGCCGCCTGGTTCCGTCCGGCCATTCGCTCGAACTCCATTTCAAAGACATCGACATGGCGGGCAAGATGTGGCCCGCGCGCAATCCCGGGCACCCCGAAATCCGCTACATGGAGGAAGCGTATTCACCGCGGCTGATCTTCACCTACCGCTTGCTCAACGCCGGGGGTGAGGTCGTGGCCGAGGGCGAAGAGAACCTCCGCGACACACGCTACCGCCGCCGGCCGGGCTCGGGGGGCGAAATCCGCCACCAATACGCCTTCGCCTACGAATTCGAGATGCTCCGCCGCTGGGCGCGCGACACCTTCTGAGGCGTAGCTGAAGGCAAGGAAGGCGCACCGTGGATCACATAGGCAAAGCCGGTCCGGCTGGCTACACCGGCGGCGTATTTCCGTTCTGCGCTTTACCCACATTTTATCCCGAAGGGATTCCGCACCTAAGCGAAGGGTTGGCCGCGAGGCCTACCCTGGAATATGGTCGTTCATTCCAGTCTACGCCGAAGGCGTTGCGCAACGGCGGACGAGGGTCGTCCAGCCTCTTCCGACTGCACGCCGGGCGCGGCAAACCGATCACTCGTCGTCCGGTTGCTGCGCACCCGCGCCCGCCCGGACGATGTCCGGGACATCCTCCGCCGGATCGAGCGTGTAGGTGTATTCCGGCTCGAAGTTCAGGAAAATGGTCGACTCCGTGCGATGGTGAGTGCTGTTGCCGCCCTCGAAGATGTTGCCGGAAACGTCCCATGCGCCGGCGATGACGTCGGGCTCCTCGCCCGGGAAGATCGCGCGGTTCACATTACGGAAATAGTTGTTTTCAATTCGCGCCCGGGCGCGTGTGCGCACGTTGGCGCCCCAGTTCACGCTGTCTACGTAATTGTTGTACATGTGGGTATAGCCGCCGCGGACCAACGGATGGCGTGTGCCGACGCCCTGGAACCAGTTGTGGTGGATGATCGTCTTGCGGTCGGGCAGGGCCTCGGGTCCGTCGTTGCTGCCCATGAGGATGCTGCGCCCCGCCGGGTCGGTGTGGAAATGATTCCACGAGATGATGACGTAGCGGGCGTGATTTTTCACCGACATCATTTCGTCGAAACGCGTCGACGAATCGGTGTCGCCGTGCATCGTGCAACGGGTCACTTTGATGTAGCGTGCGTTGTTGATCTCGAAGGCGTTGCGCATCCAAAGGTAGCGGACCGTGAGGTTCTCGAAGATGACGTTGGCCCCGTGTACCTTGAAGCCGAGGCCATCGAAGAGCGCGTTGGCGCCGACCCCGATGACGGAAAGGTTGCGGATGTCGTCGCTGACGCTGAACTGGCGGTCGCCGTCGCCTCCGGCGGCGTCCCAGTCCTCGAGTGTGAGGCGGCCGTCGATGTAGATGATAGAGGGTTCGTCGAGCCCGCGAACCGAGTCGAGCGCAGCGAACATCTCCGCAACATTGGTCACGGTATGGGTGTTCTCCGCCGTCGCTCCGGCGCCGCCCGTGATGAGTGTGTCGATCTCCGCGAAGCCGCGGATCTCCGTCTCCATGTGGAAGAACATTTCCTTCACGGTGACGCTGCCCTGGGGCGGGAGCGTCAACTCGATGTAGACAGGGTCCGTCCACTCATTGGCATACATCTCGAGCAGAACGTCGTCTTCGACACTGCCGGGGCTGAGACGGCTGTAAGCACCGGCGTCCGTGAGGCTGAGAAGGAACTCCCGCACATGGGACGGGATGCCCGGCGTGGCTTCCACATACGTCTCCAGACCGCGGTTTTTCATGCGGGCGAAAAAGCCGCCCGTGCCCGCGCTGAGATCGACGCCCGCGCGTAGCGTCATGCCCACCTTGCCGGTGTATTCGGCCAGCTCGCTGAAGTCGAGAAGGCCGCCCCCCACCGGGTTGTAGAAGAAGCGGACGAACCGGTTGCCGGCACCGGCGGTGCTCGTGAAGGTCATGCCCTCCGGCCCGTTCGACATCGTCACTTCGGGATCCATCTCCATGTGCTCCGCCATGGCCTCCGGCCCGAGGCGGAGCGCGTCGGCAAAGCGCGCGAGTTCCGCGGCGTCGACCGGCCGCGCGTTTGTGTAACCGACCGGGTCGATGTCGAGAGCCGGTCGTTCCGCTGTGAAATCACTCGTTACGTAGATCCGGTCCGGAAGGGGAACGGCGGTCGTACCGTTGAGCACATAGGTCCAGCCCCGTTCCTCCGCGAGGGTATCAGCGGGGGCATAGACCCACGTGCCGGAGGCCCGCGCATGGAGCCAGCCTTCGGCCGCCCAATGAAAGTCGAAAATCTCATCGACGAGGTACGGCGCGTACGCCCACGCCCCGCGCTCCTGCACAAAGTCCGCCGGCAGGTAGAAATGACTGCCGATCCCTTCGGAATACACCCACACCTCGTTGGCGAACCGCCCGACATCGACGCGACCGAGGAAGTTGTCCGGCGTCAGGGCCCAGCCCGTGCGGCTCACCTCGAAATCCGCCCAGAACAATTGCTGGGCGCGCGCCTCGGGCGCGGGGGCGAGCAAGGCGAGAAGAAGCGGCAATAGGGCGGGCGCGCCGCGGAGTGTACGGAAGGAAAAGGAAGAGTATCGGTACATCGGGTCAGAGGGTGTTAGGGTGTTGAGTCATCCGGCATCCGGTGATGAAAACCGAATGAAATAAATTGAACCTTCACTAAGTTGGCGCAAAGCGGGCGGATGTCAAGGGTGACACCACATGACAGATTTGCCTCCGGGAAATCTCACAGGCGCGGCCGGCGAACAACCAGAAGCACATCGTCATCCTGCCGCGGCCGGTCGTTCTCACGGACAACCACACGGTAATCACCCGGCTCGTAAGCCGGCAGCGGGAAGTGCTGCCGCCGGTGCCCGGGACCGAGGTAAATAACCTCGCGGGCAACGGTTTCGCCCGTTGCCGCGTCCACCACCCTCGCCTCCAGCTGCCGCAGGGAATCGGAATCGTTGTAGACCATGACCTCGTCCCGCCCGGAGAACGGGTGCTGCGACCAAAGGTAGACGAGGAGGTCGCCGCCGAAGCGAAGCCCGCCGTAACCGCCGCCCGCCCACGAGCTGACCTCACCGTCCGGCCCCTGCCCGCCGCGGCGGTGGCGCACAAAGTCCACCTCCCAGACATCGCCGGGCCGCGGTGGCTCGACGCCGAGAGCGGCAAAGGGAATCGCCATCTCTGAATCCCAACTGCCCCGGCGCATGTAAACGGCGGTGGACAGCCCCTCGGGGTCACGGGCGCGGCGCCCGCCGAGGATCGCATTGACGCTGTTGGCCGCATTGACCCAGACCTCTGCCTCGCGCTCTCTGCCGTCTGCCGTCGGCACGCGCAGGCGCACGCCCACGGAGTCATCCCCGCGCACGTCTCCCCGGCGGCCTCGCGCGCGCGTGCGAAGGTCGTCGAGCGCAGGCTCCGCGGCGGTGAAGGCAACATAGAGAGTATTCTTGTCGTAGAGCACCCGCGCGCGCGTGGCGGCCTTTGGCGCCTTTCCGTCGGCGTCAAGGAAACCGTAGGTAACGAACCCGCGCTCCCACACGGCGTCGTCGGCGAGGCCGTCGATCTCCGGAATTTCATTGGCAATTGGTGCCGTGAGGCGGGGCGCGGGCAACTCCGCCGCGTGGACGGCGACCGCAAAAGGGCACAAGGCAATGAACAGAAGCGGGAGAACCGCCGCGCGGGTAGATGAAAGGTATCGGCTCATGAGATTCGGAAAATCAAGGTGTTAACTTCTCTATATCGTTTTTAGAACTACCGGTGACGCACGAGCGTGTTGTTGGGGTCACGCAAGGTATCGACGTTGTTCGCCGGGTCGCGCCAGTCGGTGTATTTCCACGGATCGAGACCGTAGAGAAAACACTCGAGGTTGTCGTAACCGTCGCCGCTGATATCGAGGCGGGCGTCCGAGGGATCGAGGGGATCGAGGCCGTGGCGGATCTTCCACCAGTCGGGGATGCCGTCGCCGCTGCTGTCCTCGTGGGGTTCGCCGCGGTATTCAGGAAATCCGCCGACCTGCGCAATCTCGGTGATAATTCCGTTGCCCTCCGTGTAGTAGACCTCGCCGGTGCGCACCTCCTCGATTATCCGCCGGTCGACGGCGTCGCGGCGCGGGAGGGTCGCCCCCGCGTGCGCCAGGACCAGCTCGTAGGCGCGCCCGGCGGTGTGCAGCGTCACCGCCTCCATCGGGAAGGGATCGGAGGTGCGCACCCGTTCCATGAGGAAAGCTTCGTCGCGGTGCGGATCGTCATGGAACTGCATGCCGCCGTGGCTCCAGTTGTCGGCGGTGATCTCCGGATATCCCTCCACCACATTGCCGCGGACATACCACTTCGGCCAGCGGCGGAGGGCATTGTCGGCTCGGTCCGGCGTGGGCTGCACCCGCCCGATGCGGTAGCGCTCCGGGCCGTCGAGAGTCGCCGGACCCGGCTTGTAGTAGTTGTTGATGATGTTGACCCGGCTGCGGTGGTCGCCGCCGTCGACAGTGCGGTGCCGCCAATTGAAGAGCACGTTGTTCGTGTAGTTGAACCCAAAGCCCATGCCGATACTCGGATTGCGCGCCGTGTTGCTCGCGAAGAGGTTGTGGTGGAAGTTGCTGTTCTTCCCGCCCCACGTGCCGCCGAAGGCGTGGTTGTGCGTATCGAGCGCCTCGCTGGAGATCGACCACTGGATGGTGAGGTTCTTTGTCGGGCCGATGAAAAGCTTGTCGCCGCCCGGCGCACGGTAGGCGTAGCGGTAGAGCGACACGTTTTCGTCGAGCCCCCAACTGAAGGAACAACTGTCGATGATAATGTTGCCCACCGGATTGCCCGTGCCCATGGCCCCGTCGCGCTGGTTGTGCGCCGTGATGAGTCCGCGGCGGAAACGCATGTGCCGCACGATAACATCGTGCGTGTCGATATCGACCGTCGCGCCGGCGACAACCACGCCGTCACCCGGCGCCGTCTGCCCCGCAATGGTAAGATAGGGATGAACGATGGATACCTTGGACTGAAGTTCGATGATTCCCGCCACGTTGAAGATAACGATGCGCGGTCCCTCCGCCTCCAAGGCCTCGCGGAAGGTACCGGGACCACTGTCGGCAAGGCTCGTGACGACATACAACTCGCCGCCGCGCCCGCCGAAACTGTATTTCCCGCCGCCCTCGGCACCGGGAAAGGCGGGCATATCCGCCTGCGGCA
>SLLG01000012.1 GCA_007134215.1 Opitutales bacterium
CGGGCGGTGCCGCGGGCGTCGCCCGTGCGGCGGTCTTCGCGGGCCTGGGAGCGGTCGGGACCGGAGGCGGCGTCGCGCCCGCGCGCCGTTCCGCCCGCGCCGGGATCGGCCCCGCGCCAGCGCACGAGGGCGCTGAGGAGAAAGCGTGCCTCGCCCCGGCGGGCCTCGACTTCGACGCGCATCAGGGTGGACTCGTAGCCCGCGAGGTTGCTGCGCGTGGGAAAGAACAATTCGTCGCGGCTGCGGATGGGGCGGTCCTCCGCCGTGCCGGGCTGTCCGTCCGCACCCGCACGGTAGTCTTGGATCATGAACGCATCGACGACGTTCAAATCGTGAAGGACGGCGAGGACGTCCTGCGAGGCGGTGTTGACGTTCACCGGGTCGGTGTGGTCGAGCGAGAAGAGGTTGCGGAAGCGGCGCAGTTGCGGCTTGGCGTTGCCGTCCTCGTCCCAGAAGGCCTCGCGGTAGCCGTAGACCAGCTCCAGCTCGTCCCATGTCTGCAAGGGGGCGTTGCGCGGGCGGTAGGGCGGGTTGAGGCGCAGGTAGTCGTCGCCGTCGAAGCCGCGGATGCGCGCCTCGTCGTCCTCGTCCATCCAGTCGAGGAGGGTGTCGGCGAGGGTCTGGCCCTCGAGCATGTCGAATTCGAGGTGTTCGAAGACGCGGATGAGCGTGTCGTATTCGACGTCGCGCAGGGGGATGCGCCCGCTCTCGTCTGTCACGGTGACGCTGAGGCGCACGCCGTCCTCCTCCGGAATTTCGAGGAACCGGCGGGGATTGCCCCAGCCCTGCACGGGGGCGTAGAGCCCGCCGTCGATCTCGCGCAGCGCGTTGATTACGCCGAGAGTGGCTTCGAGGGTGGAAAAGGCCTGCGAGCGCAGGTCGTCGCGGTGCTGGAAGAGCCCGGAGTAGCGGATCTTCGAGAGCGCCTCCTGCTGGAAGGCGAGGACGATGAAGGAAAAGAGGACGATGAAGGCGAGGACGGCGACGATGATGCTGCCGCGCCGACCCCGGCGGGGGCCGTGTGCGGCTGGACCAGACGGGCGCCGTTGCGGTGCGGGGGAGCGCGGTGCTTCAACCCGCGAGACACCGTCGGCAAGCGCATTGATGCCGGATCTTCCGGAGCGCCGTTGGCGTCCGCGGATTGCCTTGCGGAAATCAGAAAAGAGGAACATCTCGGTTGGACTGGGGGATGAACACGTTGCGCGAGGTCGATTCGTCCTCGTAGGCGAAGTGGAGGCGGAGAAAGTGGGGGAGTTCGTATTCGTCGTTCTCGTCGCGGCGCGGTTCTTCGAGCGTCTCCCAGACGTTCATCTCCGCGTCGAAGTAACAATATTCAATGCGCTCGATCCAGCGCGAGACCTTGGTGCGGTAGAGGTCGTCGACCCGTTCGAACGACTCCTGCAGCTCCGAATACCAGAGCAGGGAGAGACCCTCGCGCGGCTCAAAGTAGAGGTAGCAGACGACATCGGGCAGGCGGATGCCCTCGCGGGCGAAAAGCGGCGGGGCCTCCGTCTGGCGGAACATTATCAGCGGCGGATCCATTTCGCTCCAGTCCGGCGGGCGGCCCCACTGCACGGGCAGGCCCTCCCGGCCCTCCGCCGCGGAAGGGCGGGACTGCGTGAGGGCGGTGTTGAGAAACATCGCCACGCCCTCGGCGTGCTGCTGGAAGAAGTCGTGGTCGGTATCGTCCATCCAGATGCGGCTCAGCGAGAAGGTGTGGAAGGCGAGCGCAACCATGAGCATCCCCACGATGGCGAGCGTGAGGATGATCTCGATGAGCGTGAGCCCGGCGTTTGGCGGGAGGCGCTTCATTGCCAGTCGAGGAAGCCGCGTTCGAACTCCACCTCGTCCTTCATTTCGGAGAGGAGCCCGGAGCGGTCGACGGGGTCGGACCATGTCGGTCGCAGGAGGAAAAACGTCTCCTCATGCTCGACGGGCAGGCCGCCCTCGGGATTGTCGAGTTCGATGGTAAGGCGGACGCGGAAGAGATCGGGCACCGCCGTGGGCTCGGCCATGCCTCGCCATGTCGCCCGCCCGCGGTCGAGGGTTTCGATGGTGTCGCCGCGCTCGAATTCATCGAGGTCCGGCTCCTGGATGGCGATGCTGCGCACGAAGCGGATGTCGCCCTGCCGGTCGGCTTCGATCTCCATGAGGCGCAGGGCGGTGAGCGTGTTGGCAAAGCTCTGTGTGAGCACGGCAAAGGCCAGCCCCGCGATGGCGAGGGCGATGAGCGCTTCGATGAGGGTGAAGCCGGCGCGGGTTGGCGGGGCGGTGGTCATTCTTCGATTTTCAACTCCACAGCGGAAAAGGGATCATAGCGGTGACGCGTCGTCTCCCCCGCGTAGCGGATCTCCGCCTCGAACGGGGTCGACGACCGGTCCGGCTGGAAGCGTACCCGCGGGATTCCGGCCCGTTCGTCGGTTAGGCCGCCCGAGCGCAGTCCGCGTTCAGGCAAAAGCTGAAAAAAAGTGATGCGGATGTCAGCGTCGTCCGGATCGTGTCCGGTTTCGAGGACGGCCAACTCGGAGTTGACCGCGTTGGTCACAACGAAAGCGCTACGTTCGCGGTCGAAGCGGAGGAAGGTCGTCTCCTTCTCCATAGCGGCCTGGTAGCGCGCCTCACGCACGGCCTGGCGCAGCGTGCGGTCGAGCGGCGGCGCCCCGAGGCCCTCGAAAATCGGGGTCACGTTCACCACCACCAGCCCGGCAAGGAGCGTGAGCAGCCCCATCACGATCAACACCTCGACCAGTGTGAATCCGGAGCGAAGGGCGGTGCTCTTCATATTGTGTGAATCCGATCCGGAGACTCCAAGGCATCCGGGTCCCTGCTTAAGTCTTTCCAGAGTACTTTCATAATCCTAAGGTTTTCCTCCTTAGGAAGTTGCAACAACTGGTCTTCGACCGTCATAAAATCATTCCAATGGGTTGCCGGTTTCAATTCTATCCCAGCAAACACCATCTCCCCGTCTCGCGCAAGTCCGCCGCATGGGGGCACGCAGGTTGTCACGCTTCTGCCAAGATCCATCGTGGAAGGATTGAAGCCCGTCGATGCGTCGTGTTGGAGAGCCGCACTTGTGCGGTTCCTGCGGGGACCGGGGGCCTTCAGTGCTCGAGGGAAAGCCGACGGGCGAGGATGCGCACGGTCTGGTCGCCGACGCGCACTTTGTTGTCCAGCACTTCGATCACGGGTTCTTCGCCGTCGCCGGGGAAGTGAAAGGCGAGCGTGTGTTCGCCGAGGCGCACGCGGTTTTCCTCCGGCGCGCTGTAACCGTGCCAGACGAGCATGACGTCCGCCCCCGATTTGCCGGAGAAATCGACCGCGAAGGAACCGTTGTCGCCGAAGGTGAGGACCGACCCGCCGTGGCGGCGCACGTCATACTCCGCGCGGATACCGCCGCGGAAGCTTCCCCATGTAAGCAGCTCGCCCTTTGTGAGGAGACTCACCGTGCTTTCGGCCGGTGCCCTCATGTATCCGGGCGTCGTCTCGCCAAGGACGGAGATGATGACGTCGTTTTCGTCTTTGAAGCGGTTGCGCCATGCGTGGAAGCCGAAGGTCGTGTCGCGGTTGCGGCGGGGCCATTCGGCGGCGGGGTCCTGCGGTTCGAGGCCGAGGGGGAAATTGATGAAGGCGAGTACGGCGGTGTGCGGGTAGACGCCCGCTGTGTCAAACGGCGTCCCGGCGGCGTTGTCGGCCTCGCGGAACCAGCGGTCGTACATCCAGAGGAGTCCGGGGTGGAGGCGTTCGTCGAGAACGCCGAAGGCGTGGGCGAAGTAGCCCCCGCCCGAGAGCGTGCCGCGCGCCCATGTGTTGTGGGGGTAGCCCCCGCGGTTGGGGCGGAAGTCCGCCTGGCCGTCCGCCATCTGCGCGAGAAACATCCAGCGCTTCGCGACCCATTGCGCGTGCGGCCGCGGCGAGATGAAATCGGCGCCCGCCGCCGTGCGCCACGCCTGCAGGGCCGGGAGGAGGGCGATGTGGGCCGCCATCGATCCGGTGCCGTCGCCCTCCGCGAAAAACCCGCCATCGCCGAAGCCCTCCTTGAGGGCGCGGATGACGGCTGCCTGGTTTTCCACGAGGAGCCTGTCCACGAGGCCGGTGTCGACGCCGGGGTCGCCCCGGATGGCGAGGAGCGCGAGCGCGGCGCCGCCCACCTGCATGCCCCAGTGGTTGCTGATGGGCGCGTGGCTCGCGCCGCCCGCGAGGTTGGCGAGCGTCGTGCCGCCGCCTTGGTCGAAGTTCTGGATGGCCTGCGCCACCTCTACCCGGAAGTCCTCGTCCCAGCCGTTGTAGAGCAGGTCGTAGGCGACAGCGTACCAACCGACGGTCGGTCCGGCGCGGAGGTTGCCCGTGCGTCCCTTCCATCCGTAGCGCCCGCGCTCGTCGCGGTCGCGGATGCCCTCGAAGGCCCACTCGAAGCACTCCCGTCCGAGTTCCGCGTATTTCGGGTCGCCGGTGAGCTGGTAGAGTAGACCGAACCCGGCGGCATGGCCGATGCTGTAGGCGCCGACGGGCAGTTCGACCGGCTTTGTGCCGTCGCCGAACGGCGCGTCTTTGGGACGGAAATGCTCCGGCATGGCCTCTCCGCCGCCGAGCAATTCCCGCAGGCGCGCGAGCATGGCCCGGCCTTCCTCGGTCTCCGCCTTGGCGCGGAGCGCGGGCAGGTCCGCCTGCCGGAAAAAGAGGCGCGGGTGTTCGCCGGGGGCGGGCGCTTCATGTCCGGGGACGGGCGCGGGCCATGGCAATTCTTCAGTGGGCGCTGCGGCGGGCGTGAGGCATGCGAGTATCATGGGGAACATTCGTATCATCGGGGAAAACGGGGGATGGCCTGCGGTTCATGGAAAAGCGGAGCATCGCGCCTTGGGGGCGAGTGAAACCCGCGCGCGCAGGCGGCCCCGTCCTGTGACTACGTGCATCCATTCAAATCCAACGGGCAAAGAACACCGTCTATCCCCTCCGTGCAAGCCCGTCCCGATTGCTTTGGAGAAAAACTGGTCCGTGGGGTTGAGACCACGCGCCGAATACCGAAGCGCTGGCGGAGCTTTTCGATCTACCCAGATTGCGCCTCGTGGAGAGGGAGAGGCGCGTAGCAGAGGTAGCCGTGCGCCAGCGCGGTCAGGGGGCGTCGACGCGCATGCGGTAGAAGTGGCGGGGGGCGCATGCCCGCCCAGATCGAGTTCGAGCAGACGGACATCATCTGTCGCCGCGGGATCGACGAAGCGGTATTCAACCGTCACCGGTTTCCAACCCTCCGGGTCGAGTCGATCATTCCATTCGATCCTGTGCGGAACCGTGGACACGCGGATGTCCTGCTCCCACCGGAGGCGCGGGGTGCCGTCGATGAAACGCAGGGAAAGGGCAGGCGTTCCATCAATGGCAAGCGGCGCGCGCCCGCGGAGAAACGCAAGGAGATTGGCCTGTCCGTCTCCGCTGGCATCGGCTTCCGGCGCGCGCAGGGCGTCGGGGGTTTCGGGGGCCTCGTCCCACCAGTCATCATAGTGTTTCGGCAAGGGGCCTTCGGTGATCACCAGACGTGGCCGGAGGGTTGCGTCGGGGTGGTTTCTACCGGCGTAACTCATCCATCCCGGTGCCCCGTAATTCATGGCCGCGGACAGGCGAAGGGCGGTGTCGCCTTCCGTTGCGTTCACCGCCGCGGTGACGTCGAGCGTCCACGGTTCAGATTCGCGGACAGGGGTTGCGCCGATGAATTCCAACGGCGGAGGCCGTGTGTTCCATGTCACGGAATTCTCCTCCCAGCCGTCGGCGGAGACCCGGTGAACGTGGTGTTCCATTTCATCGAGGCCCTGGTTCACCGAGGTCATCCGAAGCACGGCGGAAACCACCGGACGCGGGATTCCGGAGGTCTCGAAACGAAGGAAAGTCTGCCGGGAAAATCCCGTGCCGTTGTTTTTGACCTCGAGAAAGTCGGCCGCGCCGTGGTTGGTGTCGGCGTGGGAGCCGTCACGGGTGTGGGTGGCGGCGCCCGCTGGCAGCGGGGTGTCCGCGGAACCGGCGGGCAGGAATTCAATGGAGACTTCGCGGGTGGTGACCCAGCCGGAGGATTCGGCGGTGGCCCGGAAGGTATAGAGGCCCGGTAGGTCGACGAGCGCCCATGTGGCGGGCTCACGCGGGGAGGCGAGGTAGGCCTCGCGCGGTCCCGAGACTTGCGCCCAATCAATGGCGGCTTCGCCTGTCCCGCCGTCGTCGATGAGCGCCTCCAAACGCGCGCGGCGGTTGGGAAACCAAACCTTGTCCGGAGCGGAGACCGCGAGGGTCGGCGGCCCGGGGTCGTGACCGCCGAGGCGCCGCGCCCGTTGGTCTTCGAAGAGCGAAGGCGGCCAGAGGCGGTCGCCTTCACCGACACCCTCGCTGTGGTCCACCGGGTCGGTGCGGGGGCCTTGTGCGCGGGGCAGGGCGATCTCGGAAGCCGGACCACGCGTGCCGATGACGTATCCATAGGCGAATTGCTCGGACTCCACAATGAAGGGACGCCCGAACAGATACCGCAGGCCTTCGAGATTCCAGAAAACGGAATGCGTCGCCGTGAGCCCGTGCGGATGTGTGCCCCAGAGCCCGCGCCATGCCGCTTGGAAGAAATCTTCGTCGAGCGTCACGCCGTCGATGAGGTTGGACTGGCTGAGGTGCATGTGGTGATCGCTGCCTCGACCGTTTGTCCGCCCGCCTTCGGCTTGCCACGCGGTGCGCCGGGCAAGTCCGCCGCGGATCACGTTGCCGGAGGTCTGCATGCCGGAAAAAACAAAGCCGTGGCGGTTGAAACGCGTCCGGCAATGGAGGGCGAGACACTCCTGCGCGGCGCTAAAGCGGATCATGTATCCGTTGCCCCCGCCGCCGCCGTATTGCGGACGCTGCATTTCGACATCTTCCAGCGTGATGCCCCGCGCGCTGATGAGGACGACCCCGTTGGAAAGCATATGCACGGGCTTTGTGTTCGCGGCGGGCCGGAAAGAGTGGACCGAGCGCATCCACGAGTCGCGGACCCCCTGCCAGCGCACGAGCCAGGAGGCGTGGGTGTCGTATGCGGAACGGGCGGGGTCGCGGTAGTCCTCCTCGCCCCACCCTGTGTCGCCGGGATGCTGGAGGTTGCCAATGGAAAAGTCTTCCAAGCCCACCTCTTCGAGAAAGGCGGTGGTGCGCGCGACGCGCGCGTTGTCACGGGTGAGGAGGATGAAGCGGGTGGGGGCGTCGATTTCGATCACAGCGCGCTCCGCGTCGACAGCGGTGATCTTGCGGTAAAACAGCGGTCCGCCGAGGGCGCTGCGGGCTTCCGGCGATCCCCAAAGATCGGTCATATTGAGGTCGGCCACGTATTCGGGCGTGGCGTCGGCGCGCAGGACAACCCACTCGCCCACCGAAAATCCGGAGGCGTCGGCCACGGGGATGGCCCGCGCCGGTCCCGGCAGATCCTCCGTGATGGCCACGGGCGGGCTGGTTTCAGTGCGCCAGTTGCCGCCACCGGGGGCGCGCACCGCCAGCGCGGCGCGCGCGCGCATGTCCGTGCGGGTGTTGAGGATAAAGGTTTTCTCCGTCCCCGCGCCGCGCAGGACAATGTTTGCATGATCGATGAGAAGGGCCTGCGCCGCGTCGCCCGGCGGGGCCACGCGGAAGGTTCCCGCGCCGATTTGGACCACACCTCCGCCCGCCGCCGCCGCCGCGTCGATGGCGGCTTGGATCGCCGCCGTGGAATCCGATCCACCGGTGGGATCCGCCCCGTGGTCCGCTGCCGCGAAGACCGGTCCCGAGACCCGCGGCGGCGGCTCTTCCCCCCGGCGGTAGCCCGCATAGGAAAAATCCTGCAGAAAGGCATCGCTCAAAAACCGGACGTCCGTCGGTGGTTCCCAAGCCCCGGGATAGAGCGTGGAGCGCCACCAGTCCGTGCCGGCGGAGGCCAAGGGGATCAAGAGGGAAAGCGTTGCGCCCATGAAGGCGGCACGTTTGGGGAAGGGGATCATGCGATGAGTGAGGACCAAACCCGCGTGCTGTGCAAACCGAACGAGGTCGCCGCCGCGCCCGTGTGCCGGGCGAAGCCGCGAACCGATGCAATCACGGCGGCCCGCGGGATTGCGTGCCGCGGCAGTGGCGGCGGAAGCGATTCCCGGCTTGGCACGGGAAGTTTTCGAAGAGCTTGAGTTTCCTGGAGCCGCCGCTCTGTATGGGTGACATGGACCCTCGGTTTGAACAACTAGCGGAGACGCTCACGGGCTACTCCGTGCAACTGAAGAAGGGCGAGCGGGTGCTCATCGACGCTCATGACGTGCCCGACGCCATGGTGGTCGCGCTGGTGCGCGCGGCGCGGGCCCGCAAGGCGGTGCCCTTTGTGCAACTGCACCACGGGCGTGTGACGCGCGAGCTGCTTATGGAGGCGACAGAGGAACAATACGCCTACCATGCCGGCATTGAGCTGGAGCGGATGAAGGGCATTCAGGCCTACATCGGCCTGCGCGGGGCGCAGAACATCTTCGAGACCTCGGACGTGCCGGGACCGCGCATGAAGGCGGCGCTCGGCAAGTTGCGCCCGGTGCAGGACTGGCGTGTGAAGAAGACAAAGTGGGTCGTGCTCCGCTGGCCGGGTCCAGCCATGGCGCAGCAGGCGCTCACGAGCACGGAGTCGTTCGAGGATTTCTATTTCCGCGTCTGCACTTTCGACTACGCCAAGCTGAAAAAGGGCGAGCGCGCGCTCAAGCGGATAATGGACAAAACGAAAGAGGTGCGCATCACCGGTCCGGGCACCGATCTGCGCTTCTCCATTGAGGGCATCGAGGCGGTCATGTGCACGGGCGAACGGAATATTCCCGACGGCGAGGTCTTCACCTCCCCTGTGCGCAAGAGCGTGGAAGGCACTCTGCAATACAACGTGCCCACCGTCTACCAGGGGAAATCCTACGACAACGTCCGCCTCGTTTTCGAGAAGGGCAAGGTTGTCGAGGCGACCTGCGCGGGCGACAGCGCGCGCCTTAACGAGATCCTCGATACGGACGACGGCGCGCGCTACATCGGCGAGTTCGCCATCGGTTTCAACCCGCACATCACCGAGCCGATGCGGGACATCCTCTTCGACGAAAAGATCGCGGGGAGCTTCCACTTCACGCCGGGGCAGGCCTACGAGGGCGAGGCCGACAACGGCAACCGCTCCCAGATCCACTGGGACATGGTCTGCATCCAGCGGCCGGAATACGGGGGCGGCGAGATCTACTTCGACGGCAAACTCGTGCGTAAGGACGGGCTATTCGTCCCGAAATCGCTGCGCGCGCTCAACCCGGACCAGCTGCTTGCCGACGCGCCGAAGAAGGCCGCAAAGAATCCCGCGGGGAAAGCGGGCAAGCGGGCCGTAAAGGCGGCAAAACGCTCCACCTCCCGTCAACGCTGACCCGCACCCGTTTTGAGTATGGAAATTCCCGGACAAGACCTTACCTGCTTTCTCGGCGCGCTACCCAAGACGGAAACCCACCTGCACATGGAAGGCGCATTGCCCTGGGAGTTGCTGCGGGCGGCGGCGGGCGACCGTTTTTCATCTCCCCCCGCGTCATGGGCGGCCGACTACCGTTTTTCCGACTTCGCGCAGTTCGAAACGGAGTTGCTGGAGATGGCGTTTGCCTACTTTGTCTCGCCGGAGCGCTATCATGAGGCGGCGGCGGCGGTCTTCCGGAAGCTGCGCGACGAGGAGAACGTTCGCTACGTCGAGACCAGCTTTGCCTCGGGCATGATCGAATACGCCAAGCTTGACGCGCGGGCCGTGGCGCAGGCCATCCGCGATGCCGCGCCGGGGGACATGGAAGTGCGCGTGTTCATGGGGATCCACCACAACGGATACCACAACGGGACGCGCGGATTTATCGAAGCGAGCCTTGAATGGCCCGAACTCGCGGGCGTCGACCTCCATGGAACGGAGTCCTTTCCCCTCGAGCCATGGACGGCGGACCTGTGGGCGCGTGCGCGCGCGGCGGGCAAGTACACGAAGGCGCATGCGGGAGAATTCTGCGGACCGGAGTTTGTCGCGCGGGTGATCGACGAGCTTGGCGTCACCCGGATCCAGCACGGAGTGCGCGCGGTGGAGGACACCGCTCTGCTCGGGCGTATGGCGCGGGACGGTATTGCCTGCGATGTCTGTCCGCTCAGTAACGTGAAGCTCGGGGTCTTCCCGGGCATGGCGGAACACCCGCTGCCCCGGATGCTGCGCGCCGGGGTGGTCTGCACCGTGAGCACGGACGATCCGGTTACTTTCGGCAACCGGCTCTCCGACGAGTACCTCGCCCTCGCGCAAGTGCACCGTTTCGGCCCCGCCGAATTGGCGGAAGTGGCGGCAAACGGGTTTCGCGTCGCGCTCCTCCCGGAGTCGCGCCGCCGCGCATTTGTCGATGAGATCACACGGCTTGCGGAGGAGTTCGCGGCGTGAATACAGACCCTCTCTCCGTCGGTATCATTGGCTGCGGCGTCATCGCGCCTCCGCACATCGAGAGTTTTCAAGCGTGTGAAGGCGTCGAGGTGCTCGCGCTGTGCGACCCGCAGGTGGACAAGGCGCGGAAGCTTGCGGACCAATACGGGATTCCGCATGCCGTTGCCTCAGTCGAACAGTTGGTGGCGATGGATGGCCTCCACGCGGTTTCCGTGTGCTCCGGCCACTCCGCGCACGCGGCGGCGGTCATCCGCGCGGCGGAAGCCGGCAGGCACGTGCTGTGTGAAAAGCCGCTCGCGACACGCGGCGAGGATCTGGACGCTCTGGAGAAACTGGAGCAGGACCATCCCTCTCTCGTTTTGGAGGGCGTCTTCCAGCACCGTTTCGACGCCTGTTACCGTTTTGTCCGCGAGGCCGTGGAGCACGGGCACCTTGGTCGGCTCCTGTTCATCGACGCCCACCTCAGCTGCCATCGTCCCCGCGATTACTACTTCGATTCGGATTGGCGCGGGCGCTGGGAAACCGAAGGCGGCTCGCTCCTCATCAACCAGGCCATACACTTTCTCGATCTCGTCGGCTGGGCCGGAGGCGGGGTGAAGTCGGTCAGCGCGGTGACACGCAATCTCGCGCACGAGGGCCTCATCGAGACAGAGGACACCGCCGTCTTGTCGATGGAACTGGGGTCGGGCGCGCTCGGCTCGTTCCACGGCAGCTCCGGAAGCCACCGCAACTGGTCGTCGCGTATGCACTTTGTCGGTACCGAGGCGGAAATCATCGTCGAGGACGGTCGCGTGGCCACAGTTCTCGCACGCTCGGAAGCGCTTGCGCAGGAGTTGCGCACCGGCGCCGACGAGCTGGAGGAGGCGGCGCGGCTCTCGTCCGTGAAATCCCACTACGGGACCAGCCATCCCCGGATGATCGCCGACTTTGTTGACTCCATCCGCCGCGGGCGCCGCCCCGCCGTCCCCTTTGCGGAGGCGCGCAAGGCGGTGGATCTCGTTCTCGCCGCCTACCGTTCGTGCCGCGAGGGCCGGCGCGTCACCTTGGAAGAAACTGATTGAGGTCGTTGTTGTCTTCGCGCGGTGTTGTCGTGTCGCGTTCGCCGCGGAAGACGGCCTTTAGGTCGCCGCGCCAGCGCAGCCGGAGGGTGAGCGCATGGTTGATGGAGCGCCGCTGTTCGTCCGTCAGGCGGTAGCCCGCCTCGACCTGCCAGTAGCCGGGCAGGCGAACGCGCTCACTGCGGTGGCGCGGTACCTCCCAGACGATCCCGACGCGGTAGACGTGCGCCCAGCGGTCTTCGTCCGGTTCGTCGGTGTGACGTAGGCGGTATTCGGCGAAATAGCCCAGCTCCGTGGGTTTGAAAAGCACGCCCGGCCCAGCTTCGGCGATGTTCTGGCGGGTGAAAAGCTCGCGATCCGGCTTGGCCCGGCCCCAGTGGCCGACCGCGTAGTCGTAGCTGATGTTGGCAAAGAGAACGGTGGTCTCGGGATCAATGGCCGCGCGCGAGACGGCGAGGCTCGGGCGGATCCGCGTGTATCCGTCAATTAATTCCACGGGCGGGCGCCCGAGCGGTTGCCGCAGGGTGATCTCCACCGTCGCCCAGTCCCAGAGGCCGAAGACCGGTGTGATGTTCATACGCGCGAGGACACCGGCTTCACCGGGCCCCCACTTGCGTCCATCGCCGGATTTGAACGGGTGGGGCACGACCGGCGTGGTGAGAACACCGATTTCGAAGTCCTCCGTCAGACCGTAGCGCAGGACAAGGGGAAAACGGACGAATTCGCGCCGGATGAGGTCGCTGAAGCGGGGGCGGTATTCGAGGGTGAGGTCGTATTTTTCCAGCGTGCCGGGCAGGCGCGTATCAAAAAACTCGTTCACGGCGAAGAGCGGGCGCATGCCGATCGGCAGGTCGTTGTTGCCGTTGGCTCCGTTTTCTTCGGCCCGCGCGGGGATCGTGAGCATAAGTGTCAGACAGAGGGCGGTGAGTGCTTTTCGCATGGTCAGGAGGGGAGAAAACGGGTGATGTCGACGAGACGTTTGACACGGTAGCCTTGCTCCGTGCGGGCGAGGTAGGGGTCGGACTGCGGGTCGGTCCCGTCGACGTCCTCATCATCCGGGTCTCCCTCGATCTCAATGCCTTCGAGGGCGGGGTCGCTTTCGTCTGGATCGAAAAACTGGGAGATCCGGCGCGGCTCCGGAAACAGAAGCTCCGCCGGGAAATCGACGGTGCCGCCGGTCTTCAGGTAGGCGATGTGGCAGGGAAGCGCCTCGCGGTGCAGGCGCTTTTCATATTCGCGCACCCATTTTTTTGATACATCCGCGCGTTTGCCGAGGAGGACCACGTCGCTGAAGTGGATGCAGGCGTCGTACCACGGGGCGGCGCCGGGGTTGGCTTCGAGCAGGGCGCAGTCGACAACGGTAAAGATTCGGGCGAGTTCACGGCCGTGGGCGTCCATCCACCCGCGCAGGGCCTCCAGTTGGTCGACGGGGTTGGCGCGTCCGTCGGCGAGGAAGAGTAAGGTGCCGCTGTCGGGCGGCGCCGGCGGTGGTCCGGAATCGTCGGAGAGCCGGACGAAGTTCGTCTGCCCGCCGGCTTCCATGCGGGCCACCGCTTCCGCTTCGTCCGTAAGGTCGCGCTCCGACGCATACACCGTGAACGGCGCGGACTGCGGTTCGAAGCCGCGCTGGATGAGCGCATGGAGGAGCGCCGCACGCTCTGAGGCGCCCGCACCGAGGAATACATACAGCGGTCTCACGGCGCGGTGTCTCCGGTGGTTTTGCCCCCGAAGGAAAAGGCGCTGCATTGCGCGTGGTGGCGCATGGCGTGGTCGAGGAGGACAAGAGCCGTCATGGCTTCGACGATGGGGACGGCGCGGGGCAGGACGCAGGGGTCGTGGCGGCCGCGGCCCATAAGCTCGGTGGCTTTGCCCTCCATGTCGACCGTTGCCTGGGGCCGGAGGATGGTGGCAGTGGGCTTGAACGCGACGGAGAAATACAGCTCCTCGCCGTTGCTGATGCCTCCCTGCACGCCGCCGGAGCGGTTTGTCACCGTGCGCACGCGGCCTTCACGGTTTTCGAAGGCGTCATTGTGCTCGCTGCCGAGGAGAAAGGTGCCGTGAAAGCCGCTCCCGATCTCGAATCCCTTCGTCGCGGGCAGGGAGAGCATGGCCTTTGCAAGATCGGCTTCGAGACGGTCGAAGACGGGCGCGCCCCATCCGGCGGGCAGCCCCGTCACGTGGCAGCGGATCGACCCGCCCACGGAATCGCCCTTCGAGCGCACTTCCTTGATCCGCTCGATCATGGCGGCGGCGGCGGCAGGGTGGGGGCAGCGTACCGGCGTGGCTTCCACCGCCTCCGGGGCCGGCGCGGTCTCGCGCGCAGGCATGGCGATGTCCTGTATCCGCTCGATGTAGGCGACGATCCGTACGCCATCCGAAAGCCGGAGAATTTTCCGCGCGATCGCGCCGGCGGCGACGCGCCCGATCGTCTCACGCGCGGAAGAGCGCCCGCCCCCTTCCGCCATGCGGCGGCCGAATTTCGACTCGTAGGTGAAGTCGGCGTGGGAGGGACGGAATTTCTCCCGCATTTCGGAGTAGGCTTCCGGGCGGGCATCCTTGTTGCGCACGTTCAGGGCGATGGGCGTTCCCAGTGTGAAGCCGCCGTGCACGCCCGAGAGAATTTCCACCGTATCGGATTCTTTGCGCGGGGTCGTGATCTCACTCTGCCCCGGGCGCCGCCGGTCCAGTTCGGCCTGGATTTCGTTGGCTGTGAGGGGAAGGCCCGGCGGGCATCCGTCGATGACTACACCCACACCGCCTCCATGGCTCTCACCCCATGTCGCGATGCGGAACAAACTGCCGAAAACACTTCCCATGTTCCGCCTACAGAAAGCGGTTCCCTCCCCGCTTTCAAGCACGCTCTGCGCGGGCGGCCCCCGCGATCAGGCGATTTCGAGGCACTCCAGCCCTTCGTCCACGGTGGCGAAGATCGGAATCAGGGTGTGCAGGTTGGCCATCCGCAGCGAGCGCTCCACGAAGGCGTTGGGCCGTGCGATGCTCAGTTTGCTGCGCTTGGTGTGCAGGGCGCGGGCAAGGCGGATGAGCAGGCGCACGCCGTTTTCGTCGAGGGCCATCAGTTCGGATAGGTCGAGCACGACCGGGCGCGACCCGGCGAGGGTGAGCCCGCGAAGGCGGGCTTCGGCGTCGTTCAGCAAAAGCCCCTGGAGTTCTCCCAGAACTCTCAATACAAGGATGTCTGCGTCGTCTCGTTCGATTTCAATGTCTATTGGCACGGGTGGGTCCTCCTATGGTTGATGCCGTCAGACTGGCCCAGATGCTATTGGGGTCAATTCCTCACTCTCCGCCCCCGTTGTTTTTACTGATTATTGAAAGGGGTGATCCATCGAATGCCTTAATTTAGGTGCGATGCGCCTCCAATGCGAACCGCCCGGCGAAAAATCGCCCCCGCACCGAAAAAAAACTTGGCAAGGCCGGACGCCTGCCTTCTTTTCGGTGGTTTTTGGCCGGTGGGATATGCAAGTGGCTAAAGCACGCAGACTGTAAATCTGTTCGGGTAACCCGTTCGCAGGTTCGAATCCTGCTCCCACCACCATTTTCCCACGGCGTGCGGAAGGCCGGAGGTCTTGCCGCTACAGTGGGCGTCGTTCTGCCGTGTGCGCCCGCCCCGGCGGCTCTAGCCGCGCCGCCACCCGCCCGGCGGTAAAGCGCATTAATGGAGAAGATTAGGCAGGCTAATCCTTTCCGGTATCCGCTCCAATTCCAAGGCGCGGTGTTTGCAGACTTGCCATGCGCTAATACCCTCCCAACCATGCGCGTCTGAATCGGGAAGGGCGTGATTCGATTGAAGCATGAGCACGACAACGGAATACGGATATAATAGCAAAGTGGAGGGCGAGGTCGTCGTTTCGCAGGCCGACGCGGTGATCAACTGGATCCGCCGCCACTCCGTGTGGCCCATGCCGATGGGGCTGGCCTGCTGCGCGATCGAGCTAATGGCGGCGGGCGGCTCGCGGTTTGACATCTCCCGCTTCGGCATGGAGGTGATGCGCTTCTCCCCGCGTCAGTCCGACTGCATGATTGTGGCGGGGACGGTGACCTACAAGATGGCCGAGGTCGTGCGCCGCATTTACGACCAGATGGCGGAGCCGAAGTGGGTTGTGGCGATGGGGGCGTGCGCTTCGACGGGCGGGATGTACCGCTCCTATGCCGTGCTCCAGGGGGTGGACCGGATTGTGCCCGTGGACGTCTATATTTCCGGTTGCCCGCCGCGCCCCGAAGCGCTCCTCGACGGCATGATGAAACTACAGGAGAAGATCCGCAACGAGTCCTCGACCCGCGGCCTGTTCAAGAACCGAAAAGCGCGCGAGCTTGCCTACAAGGGAGCCTGAAACGGGATGAGCGAAACGGATTTCACCACAGCCTTGCGCGAGCGGTTTCCGGGCGTCACGGAACGTCCGTCGCTCGATCTTGCCGCGTTCAACTGTCCGTTCGGGGAGCTGCGGGACATTCTGCGGTTTCTGCGCGACGAAGCGGGTTTCGACATGCTCATGGATGTCACGGCGATCGATGCCTACGAAGAATCGCCGCGGTTCACGGTCGTCTACCACCTCTTTTCCACCTCGCGGCACGAGTACGTGCGCGTCGCCGCGCCGTGCGAGGACGATGTCGAGCCACGCGCGCCGAGCGTGGCGGATCTTTGGCCGGCGGGCGACTGGCATGAGCGCGAAACTTACGACATGTTCGGCATCACTTTCACGGGCCATCCCGACCTGCGGCGCATCCTTATGTGGGACGGCTACCCGTATTTCCCTTTGCGCAAGGAGTTTCCGCTCGCCGGGCACGAGGTCGACCTCCCCGGGGCCGACGTGGCTGAGCGCACCGGCGCGAAGGTCCTGCCCGCCCCCATGATGGGCGGCCCCTTCCACGCCCCGCAAAAGGGCCCGATGTCCCGCCGCGAGCCGCGCGCCGACGACGAGTCGTGGACGGAGACGCGCGAGAAAGACGCCGCGCAGGCCCTGCCCGACGGCCCGCGCGATTTCAAGCACAGCGACACCTGACCCCGTATTTTCATGGCTGTAAAGGAAGTATCCATAGGCGACATCGGTGCGCGCGCGGCTCAGGCCGACGAAGAGTTCCGGGGTGACAAGATGCTCATCAACATGGGCCCGTCGCACCCCGCCACGCACGGTGTCCTGCGCCTCAAGGTGGAGCTGGACGGCGAGACGGTGACGAAGTGCGACCCCGTCATCGGCTACCTACACCGCGGCGACGAAAAAATCGCCGAAAACATGACCTACAACCAGTTCGTGCCCTACACGGACCGGTTGGACTACATCGGCCCGATCCACAACAACGTGACCTTCGCGCTCGCCGTCGAGCGGCTCGCGAACCTCGATGTGCCCCCGCGCTGCAAGGCGATCCGCGTCATCTGCTGCGAACTGGCGCGGCTTCAGTCGCACCTCCTCGGCTGCGGTGTTTACGGCATGGATACGGGCGCGTTGACGGTCTTCATGTACAGCTTCACGCAGCGCGAAAAGCTCTACACGCTTATGGAGCAGCTCACCGGCGCGCGTTTCACGACGAGCTACACGCGCATCGGCGGCTTGATGCGCGACATCCCTGACGGATGGCTCGGCAACGTGCGCAAGGTCATCGACGAAATGGAGCCCGCCATTGATGAAATTGACAAGCTGCTCTCGCGCAACCGCATTTTTTACGACCGCACTGTCGGGGTGGGGGTCGTTTCGAAGGAAGACGCCGTCGCCTACGGTCTGACGGGGCCGAACCTCCGCGCGAGCGGCGTGCCCCTCGACCTGCGCAAGGACAAGCCCTACCTTGGCTACGACCAATACGAGTTCGACGTGCCCATCGGCACCTCGGGCGACTGCTACGACCGCTGGCTCGTGCGCCTCGAGGAAATGCGCCAGTCCATCGGCATCATCCGCCAGGCCATCGACAAGATGCCCGACGGCCCGTACTACGCGGAGGAAGCCAAGAAGATCTTCGCTCCCCCGAAAAGCAAGGTCCTCACGAGCATGGAGGAACTGATCCAGAACTTCATGATTGTGACGGAGGGTCCGCAGATGCCCGCCGGCGAAGTGTATTTCGAAGCGGAGAATCCCAAGGGTGCGCTCGGCTTCTACATCGTCTCGAAGGGCGGGGGAGTGCCGTACCGCATGAAGATCCGTTCGCCCAGTTTTTGCAACCTGTCCATCCTCCCGAAGATGATGCCGGGCCACATGGTCGCGGATGTCCCCGTGATCCTCGGCAGCCTCGATTTCGTGCTCGGGGAGTGCGACCGCTAGCCTCTTCTTTTGTTCCCATGCCGTTTGAACCCTCATCCGAACTCGCCGCGTATGCCGAAAAGGTCGTGCAGCGCTATCCCGAGCGCCGGAGCGCGATCATGATGATCCTCCATGCCCTCCAGCGCGAGCAGGGCTGCATTTCCCTCGAAGCGCAGGAATGGGTGGCCGGTTTCCTTGGAATCGCCCCCATCAAGGTGCGCGAGGTGGTTTCGTTTTATCCGTTCTACCGCGAGCACCCCGTCGGCAAGCGCCACATCCGGGTGTGCCGCACGCTCTCGTGCGCCCTCAACGGCGGCTACGCGGTCTGCGATTCCTTCAAACAGGCGTTTGACACCGGCCTCGACGAGATTTCGCCCGACGGACGCGTGACCATCGAGTTCGCCGAGTGCCTCGCCAGTTGCGGCACCGCGCCGGTCGCCCTCGTCGACGACGACCTCCACGAAAACCTCACGCCCGAAAAAGTGCGCGAGCTATGCGCATCGATCAAGGCGGAGACCCCCGCTGCGCCGCCGCCCGCGCCCGCCGGAGAAACCGCTGAATGACTCACGCCGACGGAGACGCCGACATGCCGACCTTTTCCAAATCCGCCCCGCACCCGAAAGAACGCCGCCTCATCCTCGCCGCCGCCGAGGACCCGGACTTCGACGGCACCATCGAAGCCTACGAGGGCCGCGGCGGTTACGGCGAGCTGAAGAAAGCCTTCGGCATGAAACCGGAGGACATCTGCAAGGAGGTGCTCGATTCCGGCCTGCGCGGGCGCGGGGGCGCGGGCTTCCCGGCGGGCATGAAGTGGAAGTTCCTCGACCGCCGGAGCGGCAAGCCGATCTACCTCATCTGTAACGCCGATGAATCCGAACCCGGCACCTTCAAGGACCGGCAGATCATCCACAAGGATCCGCACCAGCTCATCGAGGGCATGATGATCACGGCCTTCGCCATCCAGGCGAAGCAGGCCTTCATCTACATCCGCGAGGAAATGCCGCACGGCGCGCGCATCCTCGAAGAAGCCATCGAGGCGGCCCGCGCAAGGGGCTATGTGGGCGACAACATCCTTGGCGGCGACTATTCGTGCGACCTTGTCGTACACCGCGGCGCCGCCGCCTACATTTGCGGGGAGGAGACGGGGCTCATCGAGTCGCTCGAAGGCAAGCGCGCTTACCCCCGCATCAAACCACCGTATTTTCCGGCGGCCCTCGGCCTCTACATGTGCCCGACGATCGTCAATAACGTCGAGACCCTCTGCAACGTGAAGCACATCATCGCCATGGGTGGCGAGGCGTTCGCGAAGATCGGTACGCCGGGCAACACGGGCACGCGCATCTGGTGCCTCAGCGGGCACGTGCAAAAGCCCGGCTACTACGAGGTGGAGTGCGGCAAGGTGACTTACGGCGAACTCATCCACGACCTCGGCGGCGGTCTCCTCCCGGGGCGCAAGCTCCAGGCTCTCATCCCCGGCGGTTCGTCCGCCAAGGTGCTGCGCGCGGGCGAGCGCTTCACCGGCAAGCTGCGCAGCGGCGAGGCTTTTGACTGGGGGATCGACGACATACCGCTCGACTTCGACAGCCCCATGGCCGCGGGCTCGATGAGCGGGTCCGGGGCGGTCATCGTTGTCGACGACAGCGTCAGCATCGTCGAGGTGCTCGCCAACATCAATGCCTTTTACGCCCACGAGAGCTGCGGCCAGTGTACGCCGTGCCGCGAAGGCTCGCTTTGGATGAAAAAGATCACCGGCCGCATGGTCTCCGGCGGCGCACGCAAAGAAGACGCCGCTCTCCTCGCCTCCATCGGCGACCAGATCGCGGGCCGCACAATCTGTGCCCACGGAGAGGCTTGCGCGTGGCCCACGCAGAGTTTCGTCGCGAAATTCCGCGACGAATTTGAAGCGGCGGCGCAGCGAAACCCGGACGAATGGAAAAACCGCGAATTCCGCCTCGTCTGAGGCAACCCACGCGATACCCGAAATGAGCGAAGGCCAAGAAGACAAACGAATCCCGATTTTCGTCGACGGCGAAGAAGTGAAGGTGAATCCGGGGACGAACCTCATCGAAGCGGTGGCCCAGGCGGGCAAAGAGGTGCCTCACTATTGCTACCATCCCAAGCTGAGCGTCGTCGGCAACTGCCGCATGTGCCTTGTCGAGATGGGGATGCCCGGCCGCGACCGCGCCACCGGCGAGCCCATGCTTGAGGAAGACGGCTCCCCGAAAATCATGTGGGTGCCCAAGCCCGTCATCGCCTGCGCGACCAACGCTGCGCCGGGCATGCACGTGAAGACGGAGTCGCCCGTCGTGAAAGAGTGCCGCGAGGGTGTCATGGAATTCCTCCTCGTCAACCACCCCCTCGATTGCCCGATCTGCGACCAGGCGGGGGAGTGCCGCCTGCAGGAATTTGCGACGGACTACGGGCGCGGCTACAGCCGTTTCATCGAGCAGAAGAACGTCAAACCCAAGCGCACGCGCCTCGGGCCCCGCGTCATGCTCGATGACGAGCGCTGCATCCTCTGCTCGCGCTGCATCCGCTTCTGCGAGGAAGTGGCGGAGGACCCCGTCCTCGGCTTCATCGACCGCGGCAGCTATACGACCCTCACCGCCTTTCCCGGCAGAGAACTCGCCAACAACTACTCGCTCAACACGGTCGACATCTGCCCGGTCGGCGCGCTCACCTCCACCGACTTCCGCTTCAAGATGCGGGTGTGGTTCCTCAAGGAGACCGACTCCGTCGACACTGAGTCGAGCGTCGGCTGCAACACTGTCGTGGGTTCGCGCGAGGGGAAGATTTACCGCATCACCCCCCGGCGCAACGACCACGTCAACGACACATGGATGCCCGACAGCGGGCGTACCCTCTACAAGCAGGTCGAGGCCGAGAACCGTCTCACCGGTTACTCCATCGACGGCAAGCCCTGCGCTCCGGACGAGGCCATGTCCCTCGCCGCCTCGCTCCTCAAGGGGCACCGCGTCGCTATCGTGGGCAGCGGGCGGCTCAGCGTCGAGGAGCAGTACCTCCTGCGCCTTGCGCGCGAGACCCTCGGCGGTGGCGCGCCCACGTTTCTCGTCGGGCGCACGGGTGAGGGCGACGGCAAGCTCCTCTCCGCCGACCGCAACCCCAACACGCGCGGCGCACTCCTCTCCGGCCTTGTCGATACACTGCCCAAGGAAGACCTCCACGATCTCGCCCACCTCATCGCCGACGGCGCGGTCGACACGCTCCTCGTCGCGGGCGAAGACCTCACGGAGGCAGGCGTCACGCGCGAGCAGCTCAAGCGCGTGCAGATTGTCTACATGGGCACCCACCACAACGACACAAGCTCTGTCGCCAAGGTGGAAATCCCGCTTCTCGCCGTATTTGAAAAGTCCGGCACCTTCGTCAACCAGCAGTTTCGCGTGCAGAAGTTCGCGCAGGCCGTGCCGGGACCGAAGGGCGTGCTCTTCGGCCTAAGCAACTTCACACGCCTGCTCGATGCTCTCGGCGGCACCGCGCGCATTGCCCCGAGCCCCGCCAACGTATGGACGGCGATGTCCCGCGACGTGCCGGAGTTCGCGGATCTGCGCTTCGAGGACATTCCCCGCACCGGGACGGTTGTCGACGATGCCCGCTTCGCCGAGCTGCCTTTCGTCGAGGGGCCCGGCCTCCACTTCGAACCCAAACGCGCCGAAGCCGCCGCCGACGCCTAACCCGCACCCGACGCCTCTTACCGAAACCACCATGGTCACCGACACTCTCGGACTTGTCTTGAAAGCCTTCATCGTCATCGGCGCGGTCATGACGATGGCGGGCTACGCCGTTCTCCTCGAACGCAAAGTCGCCGCGCGCGTGCAGGGCCGCCCCGGCCCCAACCGTACCCAGATTCCCATCCTCGGTTCCATTCCTGTCATCGGCACCTTCCTCACGCGCCTCGGGGTCTTCCAGCCCGCCGCCGACGGCCTCAAGTTTCTCTTCAAGGAGGATCCGCTCCCCGGCCACGTAAACAAATTCTACTACGTGCTCGCGCCGATGGTCGCATTCATTCCGGCCATGCTCACGATGACGGTCCTTCCTTTCGGCGCCGTCACCGATCCGGTCTCCGGCGCGACTTCGCCCATCGTCCTCGCCGACCTCGACATCGGCATCCTCTTCATCCTCGCCGTCTCCTCTCTCGGCGTCTACGGCATCATTCTCGGCGGCTGGGCCTCCAATTCCAAATACCCCTTCCTCGGGGGCGTGCGCGCCTCCGCGCAGATGATCTCCTACGAGATCGCCCTCGGCCTCTCCATTCTCCCCGTCTTCCTCTGGTTCGGCGGAACGCTCAACCTCTCCAACGTCGTGCTGGGGCAAAGCCAGGTGTGGACCGCGGTCGTCCAGCCCGTCTCCGCCCTCATCTTCCTCATCGCGCTCTTTGCCGAGACCAATCGCCTGCCCTTCGATATGCCGGAGTCCGAGACCGACCTCGTCGCCGGCTACAACACCGAATACGGCGCCTTCAAGTTCGGGCTCTTCTTCGTCGGTGAATACACCCACATCATCATCGGCTCCGGCGTCTTCGTCGTCCTCTTCCTCGGGGGCTGGACGCTGCCCTTCATCACCCTCCCGGCGGGCACCGCCGGGGCCGTCCTCTCCGTCCTCATCTTCCTCGCAAAGGTGTTTGTCATTGTCTTCTTCTTCATGTGGATTCGCTGGACGCTCCCGCGCTTCCGCTACGACCAGGTCATGAACCTCGGTTGGAACAAGCTCCTCCCCCTCGCCGTCGCCAACCTCGTCTTCTATGCCGTCGTCATCGCCGTCATCGAACAACTGAACTGATACCATGGCCACCAAAGTCGTCGAACGGAAACCACTGAGCCTCGCGGAACGCACCTACCTTCCGCAGATCGTGAGCGGGCTGCGCGTCACGATGAAAAACATGTTCAAGCCGCCCGTCACCCTCGAATACCCCGACGAGCGGCCCGACATCCCGCCCGGCTACCGCGGCGTGCCCACCCTCGTCAAAGACCCCAACGGCCGCGAAAAGTGCGTCTCCTGCCAGCTCTGCGAATTCGTCTGCCCGCCCAAGGCCATACGCATCACCCCCGCCGAGATCCCGGAGGACGCCGAGACCGCCCACGTCGAGAAGGCCCCCGAGGAGTTCGAGATCAACATGCTCCGCTGCATCTACTGCGGGCTCTGCCAGGAAGTCTGCCCCGAGGAAGCCATCTTCCTCCAGGACATCTTCTCCGTCACCGGCACCTCCCGCGAAGAACTTGTCTTCAAAAAAGACAAGCTCTACGCCCTCGGCGGCACTCTCCCCGACAGCCACTACAAGTGGGAGAAAAAGAAGTCCGCCGAACGCGCCGGCAACCCCCACCACTGACCCGCCCCGCGTACCCACGGTCGTCAGACCGAGGCCCCCCATCCAGACTCCCCGGAAGCGCCGCACCGTAGCGACGGAACCCCGCCTCCATCGCACTCGCGCCCGCGCGTGAGCACCGACAACCCTCATGCCGAAGCCTTCTGACGCACGGGCAAGTACCACCCCTCCCTGCTGCCCGAAGGCTTCAGCCGGTCGCGGCCCATCGGCCTGAAAGCCCGCGTGCATCCGGGAAAGCGGGGTCTCGGGTGTTTCCGCGGAACAGGTTGCACGGAATCCTCCGTGCCGGGACGTTTCCCTGTGGTAATGCAATGGACGTGGGAATTCCTTTTCTTGACGGCCCGTTCCTCCCATTCGCCGACTCCTCGCATGGACTTCCGTATCTCTGTATTGACCGCATGTTCCTTGTTTGGCGCCGACCCAATGCCGGCTTCGCCCCCGAAGACTCCGCTCAATATTCTCCTCATCCAGTGCGACGACCTCGGCTGGGATGATCTCGGACTGCACGGTAATGAGTGGGTCGAAACGCCCAACCTCGATGCCCTTGGGAGGGCTTCGGCGCGGTTTTCGGCGTTCACGGTGAACCCCACCTGCGCTCCCTCCCGGGCAACCCTGCTGACGGGGCGGCATTTTCTACGCACGGGGGTTTCGCACGTGCACGGGGGCAAGGATTTCCTCCACCTCGACGAACGCACCCTTGCGGACAACCTGCGCGCGGCGGGTTATGCGACGGGCATGTGGGGGAAGTGGCACTCCGGCTACACGGAGGGCTACTATCCTTGGCAGCGGGGCTTTGATGAAGCCTACATGGCGCAGCTTTACCGCCACCGGGCGACGCGCGGCCTCTTCA
>SLLG01000360.1 GCA_007134215.1 Opitutales bacterium
CCATCTCGTAGACAAACCCGTGGATCGCCTGAAAGGCAAAGAGCATGGCAATCTGCAGCGACATTGTCGACAGACCGGTTGTAAAGACGGCGAGGCGAACACCGAAGCGCGGGGCAAGGCTTCGCGCGCCTGCGGGCAGTACGCGAAAGGCAAGGGCACAAAGAAGGACAGCGGCCACAAGCGGGACAATCCACCATGATCGCGCGCGGGCGATCCAATCGAAAAGAACAGCATGGTCGGTGCGCGCGAGAACGCTCCAAAACACCAGCGTATGGTAGTAGCCGACCGGCCGGAAGTCCGAATTGATAAAGGCCGGAGCATATACCGGCGGGAGCGCGTCTTCCGTCGCCGCCTGCTCCCCGACTGAAGGAGAAAAGAGGGGGGCGGCGGGCGGTGCCTCAAGATGGGCCCGCGGACTGCGCCCGTGGTTGCGCAGGATCCAGTTCACCCGCCGGAGGGAACCATCCTCGAGCAGGATCTCAAAGTGGCGCGGGGAGAAGACGGAGGGATCAATACTCCGTGCGGAAAAGCGTTCGCGCAGAACCTCCGCTTCCCATGAGAAAACTCCCGCCTCGCGGCCCGCGAAGAAAAGGAGGTGCCGGTCGCCCACGGGCAGGACGTGGGGGAACACGCTTCGCAAAGTGTGGTAAAGCGTGGCATTACGGTTAGCTACGCGACGCCCGCGCAAATCCGCGGTGGACACAGCACCGTGCACAAAAAGGCCGCCAGCCAGCAGACGCGCGGAGACCTCTGCGAAAAACTCGCGCGTGTAGAGACGATTGAGAACGGCCGTGGCGGGATCGGGCGCATCCACAATAATCACATCGTATTTCTCCGGCGTTGTCTTTACGAACAGCCGCCCGTCGGTGTGACGCACGCGGACGCGCGGATCATCCAAGGCACGCAGGGTCTCCGCCGCAAGAAAGGGGCGCGCTGTAGTGAGAAGAACCTCATCCAACTCGACGTATTCGACGTGTTCGACCGGATGCCGGAGGATTTCGCGTAGCGTACCGCGCAGACCGCCGCCGATAAGAAGCACCCTTTCCGGCGCGGGATGCTGCGCCATGGCAAAGTGCGCGAGAACCGCAGCTTCCGCCTCCTCCAAACCGGGTTTCTCTCCGCCCCCTGCCGTGAAAACCAGGTGCCCACTTTGAAAGAAACTGAACTGGTCCTCCATACGCCCCACGTGAATTCTGCCGTATTTGGAGTCATGCGTGGCCACCAACGCATAGCCCGGCGCCATGGCGCGCCAATACAGGCTGTCGGCCCACCGGTCCACCGTCCGCAGTAACGGCAGGCTCAGCATACATCCCGCGGCAATAGCGAAGAAAAGTCCAAGACGTGTGACAATCCAAGTGCCTCCGTACCCTGCCCGCTGGCCCGTGGAAACAAGCAATGCGCCCGCAAGCAGCACTCCGGCGAAGAACGTGATCTGCACTGCGTCAGCTGCATGCACGAGAACAAAGGTAAAAACCAGACCGCCCAAAATATTGCCCGCCGCCTCGGCAATATAGGCCTTTCCCGCCGCCGAAGTATCGGCCGACCCGTCGCGCTCCCGCCACAGGCGGGCCAGCAAAACAAACTGCATCCCGAGCAACAGACACACCGGGGCCATCAGCAGCATGCACGCGGCCAGCATATCCAGCACCGAAAGGTAGACCCCCGGCAACGTGCCAAACCAGTGCCGCACACTCCGGATCAGCGGCACCGTGACAGGCAGAAACAGAAATAGGGCGAAACTGTTCCACACGAGCAGACGCAACGGATCGCGGGTGCGCTCGACGATCCGGTAACCCCATCGGCTGCCCGTCCCCACCCAGAACATCCACGCCGCGAAGATCAGACCGATCGACAGCTCATTTCCGTGGAACACCATGAGAAACTCGCGCAGGTAAACAATCTGCCCGATTTGGCAGGCAAGGCCGAGCGCGAGCGCGGCGGTCAATGGGGATATTCGGAGCCGAAGCATGAAAATCCAACCGGGTTATCCCGGATCCAAGAAAAACAATCCGGAAACCGCAACTCTCTTCGGTCTGTAATGCGCGGGATCGCCGCCTTACCTTCAGACCGGCCCGAATTCAATCCACCCGGAAATAAGCGCGGGCTTCCTGAGCGTCCGCGCCGATGCGTTGGCGCAGGGCGTCGACGGACTCGAAGCGCTGCTCCGGGCGGAGAAACGCGAGCCACTCGGCGAGGAGACGGTCGCCGGTCGAGAACGGGCAGTCTTCCGCGAGGACATGGCATTCGAGGCGCGGCTCGACGCCCTCTTCGACGGTGGGGCGGATGCCGAAGTTGGCCACGGTGGGCAGCCCGTTCCCCGGCGGGTCGTCCGGTCGCCGGACGCTCACGGCGTAAACGCCGAAGCGGGGCAGCAACTCCGGGGACCACGGTAAGTTGAGCGTGGGAAAGCCGAGTTGACGCCCGAGGCGCTTGCCCCGCGTGACGGTGGAAAGGGTCGCGTAGGGGCGCCCGAGCAGCTCGTTGGCTTCGGCAACGGCGCCGCTTTGCAGGCACCCGCGTATGCGCGAACTGCTGATGGGCGTCCCGCCGTGCAGGAGACGCGGCTCACCGCGCACCCGCACACCGAGTTTTTCGCCACTGGCGGCAAGGGCCGCAAGATCGCCTTTGCGCCCCCGTCCGAAGCGGAAGTTTTCACCGACGTAGACGCCCGCGAGCGTGGGCAGGGCGGAGCGCAGCGCCGGAAGAAAAGCTTCGGCGGAAAGCGCCGCGAAGTCGGGGCCGAATGTCTTCCACACAACGTAGTCCACGCCGGCATTGAAGAGCCGCCGGTTCTTCATCGGGGCGGGCATAAGGAGGAGCGTGGGGTCATCCGGACGGAAGAGACGGCTCGGGTGCGGATGAAAGGTGAGGACACCGCACCGCCCCCCTTCGCCGCGCGAGGACTCCACGGCGGCGCCGATGACGCACAGGTGGCCGCGGTGAACCCCGTCGAAAATGCCCACGGCAAGGTGCAGGGGGACCGGTGCCGTGTCCGGGCCGTCCCGAAGCTCCGGACGCAGAAAGATATCGGCCTCCGGCAACTCGATAAAACCGGGCATGCGGTCGAGCGCCTTCATGGGAAAGTCCAGTCGTTCCGTCTACAGTACCTTGCTCGGAACCACTTGGTAGGAGGGAATCAGCTCCGAGAAAATTTCAGCAGGTTCCATATCCTCGAACTCCGCGAGTTCCAGCGAGTCCTCGATCTGGAAGCGGTCGATCTCGACGCGCCGCAGTTGCTTGAGAAAGGCGCCGCAGCCGATTTTCTGCCCGATATCGTGCGCCACCGTGCGCACGTAGGTGCCCTTGCTGCACGCGAGCGTGAAATCGAACACGGGAGACTCCCAGCGGTCGACCGTGAAGCGGCTGATACGGATGACACGCGCCTCGCGCTCCACTTCCTTGCCCTTGCGGGCGAGCTTGTAGAGCGGCACGCCCTCGATTTTCTTCGCCGAGAACATCGGCGGCGTCTGGTACTGGTCGCCGGTGAAGGTATCCACGACGGCCCGGAGTTCCTCCTCTGTCATTTCCGGGACGGGATGTTCCTCCGTGGTCTCGCCCTCGGCGTCGTGCGTGTTTGTCGACCGCCCGAACTCGATGGTGCCCTCGTACACCTTGTCGAGACCGATGAGGTACTGCGAAAGTTTGGTGGCCTTGCCCACGAGGATGATGACCAGTCCCGTGGCCATGGGGTCGAGCGTACCCGCATGGCCAATGCGCTTCATGCGCAGCTTGCGGCGCACGCGGTCGACAACATCGTGCGAGGTGATGCCGGACGGCTTGTCGATAAGAAGAACGCCTTCGTAATCTCCCTGGCTCATGACGAAACCTCCGCTGGCGCGGCTGTGCCGCTGCCGTTCACGTCGCGCAAATGCGTGCCGAGTCCTTCGACGAGCACCGGGTAAAAGGCATCGAGCTTCATGTCGGGATTGAAGCCCGCGGCGCAGGCATGCCCGCCGCCGTTGAACCGCTTGGCGACAACATCGACGCGCATACGCGGATCCTTGGCGCGGAAGCTTCCCTTGAGGGCACCCTCGCGCTGTTCGAGGAGCACGCCGATTTCGACACCGTCGACGGCCCGCGCGTAGTCGACGAGGCCTTCGGTGTCCTCCTTGCGCGCGCCCGTTGCCTCCCAGTCGGCCTCGTCGAGGATACCGATGCAGACGCGCCCGCCGCACTCGTAGCGGAAGGAAGCGAGGAAACGCTGGAGGAGAGCGAGTTTGGCCCGGCTCTCCCGCTCGTAGAGGGCGAGCGCGGCGGCGGCGGGATCGGCCCCGCGGTCCATAAGGTCGCAGCAAATCCCGAAGGTCTGGCGCGTCGTCGAGGAAAAGCGGAACTGGCCGGTATCGGTCGCGATGCCGATGTAGAGTGCCTGCGCCGTGACGGGGTCGATTTCAAAGCCGGCGTCGACGAGACATCCGGCGAGGATCTCGCCGGTCGCCGCGCTTGTCCCGTCGATGATATTGTGCTCCGCGTAGTTTGTATTGGAAATATGATGATCGATGTTGAGAAACGGCGTGATGCCGAGGCCCTTGAAGTGATCCCCCAGCCGCTTCGTGTCGGCGCAATCGACGGTCACGATGACGTGGCCGGTGAAGTCGTAGTGTTCGTCGCGGAAAAAAGGTGTGTCGCCCACAAACGGTTCGCAGGCGGGCGGAACCTCGTGGTTGTTTACCGCGGCCGCGGCCGCGCCGAGCGAGCGCAGCACCCGCACAACCGCCACCTGCGAGCCGATGCAGTCGCCGTCCGGGCGCACATGGCCGTAGACCGCCACCTTTTTCCCGGCGAGGCCGCGCAGGAGATCCGCGAGGGTGCCGCTGAATCCGGCGTAGTAGAGTTCTTCTTTCATAAATGGAAATCTTCAGGTTTCGCGGAGATCTCCGCCGTCTTCGGGCGGAGCGGGCGGCGCGTCTTCGCCGACAAGACCGAGATCGTCGAGGATCTCGTTCACGCGTGTGCCGCGCTCGACGGAGTCGTCCCGCACAAATTCAAGCTGCGGAAAGTATTTGAGAATAACCGCCCGCCCCACTTCACGCTGGATGGCCGCGCGGTGACTGGCGAAGAAGCGCTCCGCCTCCCAGTCCGCGCCGGGCGCGTCGGTTGTGGAATAGTAGACGCGCGCCTTGCGCAGGTTGGGCGCGGTGTCGACGTCGACGACCGTCACATGCACGGCGTCCTGCCGGTAGCGGGTGTGCAAGACATGGCTGATCTCCCGCTTGAGGAGTTCGTTGACCCGGACAACGCGTTGCGACATGGCAATAGCTCCCTTCGTTACAGACCGCGGAGGCGGCGAATGAAACCGTCCGCGCCTCAGAGCGCGGGCTTGATCTTCTTGATCTCGAACACCTCGATGGAGTCGCCCTCCTGATAGCCGTTGAATCCGTCCATCTGGATACCGCACTCGTAGCCGGCGCGCACTTCGGTGGCGTCTTCCTTGAAGCGCTTGAGGGCACCGACCTTGCTCTGGTGCACCATCTCGCCCTTGCGCATGAGCCGGGCGAGGCGGTCGCGGACGATGCGGCCTTCGGTGACCATGCAGCCCGCCACGAAGCCCTTGCCAAGGGGGAAGATCTGGCGCACCTCGGCAGCCCCGATCTTCTCTTCCACCCGCTCCGGTTCGAGGAGGTCGGCCATGGCATCTTTCACGGCGTCGATCAACTCGTAGATGATGCTGCCGGTGATGATCCGGATGCCGTGGTGCTTGGCAAAGGCCGGCACACCGTTCTCCTGCGAGACATTGAAGGCGATGAGCGAGGCCGAGGAGGCACTCGCCATGAGCACGTCGTTGCGCGTGATGTCGCCCACGCCGGTATCCACGACTTCGATATCGATCTTGTCGCTCTTGATGCCGAGGAGGCTTGTCGCGATGGCTTCGGAGGTGCCGTAGACGTCCGCTTTGACAACGACGCGGAAGACTTTCTTCTGCGTTTTCGCGATGGCGGCGAAGAGATCCTCGATGGACGCGGCGGAGCCGTCGTCGGTCGTGCGCTGGGCTTCGAGGACGCGGCGCGCGCGCTCGTTTTCCTCTGCCTCGCGCTTCGCGGTGCGCTCGTTCTTGACGGTGTGGAAGTCGTCGCCTGCGCTCGGCGTGCCCGACCACCCGACAATCTTCACCGGAGTGCCCGGAGTGACGGATTTGACGGGTTTGCCGTTATCGTCGATGAGCTGGCGTACGCGGCACCAGTGCTCGTTGCAGACCAGCGCCATGCCGGTCTTGAGTGTGCCGCGCGTGACGATGACGCTCGCCGTCGAGCCTCGCCCGAGTTCCTTTTGCGCCTCGAGGACGACGCCCTCGGGATCGGCCTTGGGGTTGGCGACGATGCCTTCGGTCACTTCGGCCTGGAGGACGATGGCTTCGAGGAGATTGTCGATGCCTTCGCCCTTGAGGGCGGAGACCTCGGCAAAAAGCGTCTCGCCGCCCCAATCTTCGGGAGAAAGGTCGCGCTCCTGCATCTGCCGCTTCACGCGGTCGAGGTTCGCACCGGGGGCATCAGTCTTGTTGATCGCCACGACGACCGGCACCTTCGCCACGCGGGCATGGCCGAGGGCTTCGTCGGTCTGCGGCATGAAGCCGTCGTCCGCCGCCACGACAAGCACGGCGATGTCGGTTACCTCGGCGCCGCGCGCACGCATGTTGGAGAACGCGGCGTGGCCCGGCGTGTCGATGAAAGTGATCTTTTTGCCGTTGTGCTCGACCTGGTAGGCACCGATGTGCTGCGTGATGCCGCCGTGCTCGCCCGCGACCACGTTGGTCTTGCGAATGGTGTCGAGGAGCGTCGTCTTGCCGTGGTCGACGTGACCGAGGATACAGATGACCGGCGGGCGCGGCTCAAGGAGCGCACTCTCGTCCACGGCCTTGGCTTCTTCTTCCTTCTTCTGCGCCGCGCCTTCACCGCGGTGGCGGACGATGAGTTCGAGTCCCTTGGAGCGCGCGATGTTGGTCGCGACGTCCTCCTCGATGACGGAATTCATCGAGGCGAAGATACCCAGCTCCATCAGCTCGGAGATGATCTGGAACGGCTTGCGCCCGATCACGCCGGCGAAGTCACGCACGACGATGGGCGATTTCACCTGCACCGGCGTGAGCTTCGGCGCTTCGGGAGGTGCCGCCGCGGTTTCTTCCGCACCTTCCGCTTCAGGAGCGGCTTCGGCGGCCTCGTCCGGCGCATGTGCCGGGGGCGGCTTGGCAGCGGGCGGTGCCATCGGGCGGGGCGCGGAAATGCGGGGCGGCGCCACGGGGGCGGGACCGCGGGGAGGCAGCTTCGGCGGGGCACCCGCGCGGGGCGCGTCCTTCGCGGCGGGTGCCTCGGGTTTCGCTTTTGCTTCCGGTTCCGGCTTCGCTTCGGCGGGCTTGGGCGCTTCCTTGGCCGATTCGGGCCGCAGGATCGCCTTGGGAAAAGAGGGCTTGACGCTGCCGCCCGCACCGGGGCGGGGCGGCGGTGCGCCGCCGCCC